>DASSXJ010000249.1 GCA_035703895.1 bacterium
TGCTGTTGCCCAACGTCACTGACCCGCCCATGATGCTGATCTCGCGGATGCGGTGGGCGATGTCGGGGGCCTGGCGCAGCGCCACGGCAAGATTCGTCAGGGGCCCGGTGGCGATCACGGTGACGCCTTCGCGGACCCGGACGGTCTCAATGAGAAACTCGACCCCGTGTCGTGGGTCGATTGCCGCCCGCGGCGGCGGAAAGTCATACCCGTCGAGTCCGCTCGATCCATGGATCTCCGGGACATGCCGGGGCGGGGCGATGAGCGGCGATGCGCAGCCGCGCGCGACCGGCACGCGGAGCCCCGCCAGATCCACGACCCGGCGCGCGTTTACCGTGGTCCGTTCCACGTCCACGTTTCCCGCGACGGTAGTGATCCCCAGCACGTCGAAATGTCTGACGGCGAGGAGAATCGCCAGCGCGTCGTCGTGTCCGGGATCGCAATCCAGAATGACCGGCCGGGGCGTGTGCATCACGCGGGGACTGGTTCGCCGTTCCGCGGGGGCCTCCTTGACGGGCTGGTGGAGAAGGAATCCGTGGACCTCGGAGAAAGTGTTCCGGGCGCCCGCGCTGCGCGAGATGCCGACGAGGATGTGAGATGATCATCGGGGCTTCGGTCAAGCGAAAGGAAGACCCTCGGCTGCTCGCCGGCCGGGGATGTTACGTCGACGACGTGCGACTGCCGGGATTAGTGCAGGCCGCGCTGGTCCGCAGCGCGCATGCGCACGCCGAGATCGGCAGCATCAACGTCGCTCGGGCGCGAGCTATGCCCGGAGTGATCTTCATCGCCACCGCAGCCGACCTGGATGTCGCGCAGCCGATCCCCGTCCGGCTCGGACCCCGGCCCGGCCAGCGACCATTTCTTCAGTTTCCCCTGGCGCGCCGGCAGGTCCGGTATGTCGGCGAACCCGTCACCGTGGTGGTGGCCACCGACCGGTACGTGGCTGAGGACGCCGCCGACGTTGTCGAAGTCGAGTATCATCGACTGCCGCCCGTCGCGAACACGGACCAGGCTCTGGCCCCACATGCCGCTCTCCTCCACGAGGGCGGCACGACCAACCTTGCCGACAGACTGGTGATGGGGACGGGTGAGCCCGACGCGGCGCTCGCGAGGGCCGGGATCCGCATCCGTCGCAGGTTCGGCGTCCAACGCCACTCGGGAGTCCCGCTGGAGACCCGAGGGATCATCGCCTCGTACGACGCCGGGTCAGGCCGTCTCTCGGTCTGGGGGCCCACAAAAGTTCCGCACTTCAACCGGCGCGTGCTGAGCGATCTGCTCGGCATTCCGGCCGATCGGATCCGTTTTATTGAGCCCGACGTCGGAGGGGGGTTCGGCGTTCGGGGGGAGTTCTACCCGGAAGACTTCTTGATCCCCTGGGTGGCGATCCGCCTGCGGCGGCCCGTGAAATGGATCGAGGACCGCCGGGAGCATATGGTGGCGGCGAATCATTCACGCGAGCAGATCCATGACGTTGAACTCGGCGCAACCACAGATGGGCGCATCGTTGCGCTCGTCGATCGGATCTGTGTGGATATGGGAGCGTACGTGCGGACCCACGGCGTGACGGTGCCGGAGCTCACCGGCGCCCTGTTGCCCGGGCCATACCGGATCCCGCACTATCGCGCAGAGATCGCGTGTGTCCTCACCACCAAGACCCCCACCGGGACCTACCGCGCTCCGGGCCGGTACGAGGGGACGTTTGTCCGCGAATCGATGATGGATCTCCTGGCTCGGGCGGTGGGGGTTGACCCGGTCGAGATCCGGCGCCGCAATTTCATTCCACCGCAGGAGATGCCCTTTCGAGTCGGGACGGCCGCACTCGGCGTCGAGACGGTGTACGATACCGGGGCATACGCGTCATCCTTGGACGCGGCGCTGGCGGCGGTGGACTATCCGCGCATGCGCGCGTCCCAAGCGTCCGCGCGCGCGCAGGGACGGCACATCGGGATCGGACTTGCCTGTGTCGTCGAGAAGGCTGGGTTGGGCCCCTGGGAGATTGCCCGGGTGGAGGTCGACAAAGCCGGCCGCATCACTGTCTATTCAGGCTTGGCGTCGCTCGGCCAGGGGTTGGAGACGACGCTCGCCCAGGTCTGTGCAGAAGAACTCCACCTCTCGGTCGAAGAGATCACCGTCATCCACGGGGACACGGCTCGGGTACCGGTCGGCGTGGGCACCTTTGCCAGCCGGGGGGCTGTTGTCGGGGGAAGCGCGGTACTGCTGGCCTCGCGGGCCGTCAAGGACAAACTCCTCGACCGTGCGACGCGGACATTGGAGGCGGCGCGGGAAGACCTCGTGATGGAACGACGCCGCATCTTCGT
This sequence comes from bacterium, assembly GCA_035703895.1. Lineage (NCBI taxonomy): Bacteria > bacterium. Next base: position 2,319 of record DASSXJ010000249.1, read on the forward strand.
GCGGGGCGTCCCGTCGCGCGGGGTGACGTTTGCGGAACTGGCCGCGGCATCGGTTGCGACCGAACCGGGTATCTCGGCCACCCAGATCTTCCGGGTCTCCGAGATGACCTATCCGTACGGCACCCACGTGGCCGTCGTCGAAGTCGACTCCGGGACAGGACACGTGACCATTCTCGGCTACGCGATCGCGTACGATGTGGGCAAGGCCATCAACCCCATGATCGTCGACGGCCAGCTCGTGGGAGGACTCGCTCAGGGGATCGGCGGCGCCCTCCTCGAGGAAATGATATATGATTCGGAGGGGCAGATGCTCGCCACGACGTTCATGGATTATCTTCTGCCGACCGCAGCCGAGATGCCCCACACCGTCTCGATCCGAATCCTCGAGGAGACGCCGACACCTCTCAATCCTCTCGGTATCAAAGGCGCCGGGGAGGGCGGCACGGCAGGTGCCGGTGCGGCAATCGCCAACGCGGTCTCAGATGCGCTCGGTCCCTTGGGGGTCGAGGTCGTCTCCCTCCCCCTCTCTCCCGATCGTATCCTCGAGCTGATCCGAAGTGCGCAAACCCATGGTCACGCGCGCGGATGACCCGGTTGGCCAACCGCTCACGCGCAAGGAAGACCCGCGCCTCCTCCGGGGCATGGGCCGGTACGTCGATGACCTCGTCGTGCCCGGCGCGCTCCACCTCGCGTTCGTCCGGTCCCCACATGCGCATGCCGTCGTCGTCCGCGTAGACACAACGCGAGCACGAACGATTCCGGGAGTTGTCGCCGTCATGACCGGGGCCGATCTCGGCCTCCCCTCGATCCTGGCTGAATTCCGAGGCGAAGGCTACCGCAACGTGGGATGGCCTCCGCTCGCGCAGGACCGCGTCCGGTTTGTGGGTGAGGCCGTCGCCGTCGTCGCCGCGCGCGGCCGGTATCTCGCGGAGGATGCCGGCGATCTGGTGGAGGTCCAGTATGCTCCGCTCCCGATGGTGCCCTCAGCACGCCACGCCCTGCAGTCGGGAGCACCCTGCATCCACGACGGTGTCCCCGGGAACGTATACTTCCGCCGCGAGCACATACACGGCAACGTTGAAGGAGCATTCGCCGACGCGCCTATCATCGTCACCGGCACCTTTCACCACCAGCGGTTGTCCGGCTCACCGCTCGAGGGGCGCGGGATCATCGCTGAGTGGGACGCGGGGGAACGCCTGACGGTCTGGGCCTCGACCCAGGTTCCCCATGTGCTCCGGACGGGCCTGGCCCGATTCCTGGACGTGGCGGAGTCGAGAGTACGGGTGATCGTCCCGGACGTCGGCGGCGGGTTCGGTCCGAAGATGACCCTCTACCCCGAGGACCTCGTCGCCTGCGCGGTCGCCCGTTGCCTCCGGCGGCCCGTGAGGTGGACCGAAGACCGGCGTGAAAACCTGTTGACGACGACCCACGCCCGAGAGCAGACCATAGAGGCGGCGATGGCCGTGGACCATGAAGGACACGTGTTGGGGATCCGGGCGCACGTCGTGTGCGACACCGGCGCGTACCCGGTCTTCCCCGTCACGGCGATCCTCGAACCGATGGGGACCGTGCAGATCTTGCCCGGTCCCTACCACGTGCCCGCCTACACCTACACGACGATGGCGGTCGCATCCAACAAGTGCCCCTCGGGCGCGTATCGCGGTGTGGGCATGGGCCTGGGGGTCTTTGTGATGGAGCGCCTGATGGACAAGGCCGCCGCAGCCGCCGGCCTCGACCCGGCGGGCGCCCGGCGCGCCAATCTTGTACGGGCCGAGGAATTTCCGCACACGTCGGCCTCCGGCCTCGTGTATGACAGCGGAGACTATCAGGCGACCATGGACGCTGCGCTCTCTGCGTTCCACTACATCGAGGCGCGCGCGGAGCAGGCCCGGTACCGCGCCGAAGGCCGGCTGGTGGGCATCGGCATCAGCGCCTTCACCGAGTATACCGGCATGGGCCCGGAGACGTTCGCCCGGCGCGGCATGGCGGAGATCCCCGGATTTGACGGCGCGACGATCACCGTGGATGCGAAAGGCGGCGTGCGGGCGCATGTGTCGTGTCCATCACAGGGACAGGGACACGAGACAGTCTTCGCCCAACTGGTTGCGCGCGTGCTCGGGCTGGACCCGTACGCCATTCACGTCGCTCGGCCGGATACAGACCTGGCGCCGCCCGGAAGCGGAACCTTCGGCAGCCGGGCGATCGTCGCCGGCGGCGGCGCGCTCGTGCGGGCCGCCGCCCTGATCAGGGCGAGGGCCGTGTCGATCGCGGCGCATCTCCTCGAGGCGTCCCCAGACGATGTGGTGTCCGCGAACGGCCGGTTTTTCGTCAAAGGGGCGCCATCGCGAGCGCTGACGTGGGAGGACATCGCTCGAGCCGCCCATGCGCCGCTCGCAGCGCGGCTCCCCGAGTCGTCGAACCCTGGGCTCGAGGCGACCGTTTCGTATCATCCACCTTCGCCGGCGTTCTCCAACGGGGTCCACGTGGCGATGGTCGAGGTGGACCGGCGGACCGGCCAACTGGCCGTGATGCGGTATGTGATCGCCGAGGACTGCGGGCCCATTGTCAATCCGCTGATCGCCGAGGGCCAGACCCACGGGGGTCTCGCACAGGGGATAGGGGAAACGCTCTATGAGGATTTCCGGTACGATGCGGACGGGCAACCGTTGACGACGACGTTAATGGACTACCTGCTCCCCGCCTCCACGGACACCCCTCACGTCCACCTGGTCCACCTCGAAACGCCTTCGCCCAACACGGAGGGGGGATTCAAAGGCATGGGAGAGTCGGCTACCATCGGGGCGCCGGCGTGCATCGCCAACGCCGCAAGCGATGCGCTGGGCAGGCCGGTCGACGATCTGCCTGTTACCCCTGAACGCGTGATCCGTTGGCTCGCCGGCGCGCGAGCCCACCCGTAAGGGATTCGGTCATCCGATCTCGACAGCAGCGAGCCCGTGCACATGCTGGTAGCGGTATCCATCGGGCCACTCGACCTCGAACCGCTCCCAGGACCGGCCGGCATCCGCTGAGCGGTAGAGGCCGCCCTCCTGAACAGCGGCGTAGAAAACCCCGGGTTCGGCAGCGTGAGCGGCCAGCGTAATGACTCGCCGGCCCCGCGGGTCAGGCAAGCCATCGCGGGCCTCTTGCCACCGACTCCCTCTGCCCCTTCGGTACACCGTCGATCGGGCACCATCC
>DASSXJ010000250.1 GCA_035703895.1 bacterium
TGCCTCCGCCCGTACTGCCTCCGCCCGTATGGCCTCCGCCCGTATGGCCTCCGCTGCCACTTGTCCCATCACCACCACCATAACTGCCACCCGCGGCAGCCCCGGACGTCGGCCCTGAGCCCGTTGACGATCCTGTGCCAGAACCCCCTGAGCCCCCGCCGGATGTGGCCCCGGACGATACACCACTCGTTGTGCCGCTCGTGGACGCGCCGCTGCCGGTGCCACCTTTCATCGATGCCTTGCCACCGATAAGCAGTGTCACGAATACCGGGGATGCCGGACTGTCGGGCTTGGAGGACTGAGCCCCGCTCAGCGGATCTACGGTCTGATTGCTCGCCCCCGTTGAAGACGCGGAGACAGCGCCGGTTTCATTCCACCAGTTTTTTGCGTCACCGATCCTTTGACGCACCCATATTTGCCACTGGGTACCCGTCGTTCCATCCTGAGGCGCGGCCAAATCGCTTCCCGCGGCAGCGGACGCGCCCGTAACGGCGGCCTCGGGCTGGCTAAGATGTTTAGCGACATGGTATAGGCCATGTTTTGCTGTGGACTGATGACGTTTGGAGTCGTGCTGGAGCAGAGGACTCGCGAGCAGTGAACCGATGGACAGCGAGAGCACACCGAAGATCGCAGCGATGGCCAGATAGCGGCGGGCCAATCCCAGTCCCCCTTTCGGTAACCCGGCTGACCCACAAGAATGGGTCCCGTGGCTTTGCGTCCCTGGGTCGCCCCAGGTTTGCTCTTATCGATTTGGAGACCAGGGCGCGTCAGAACACCCGTTCCTGGTGCTCCCTTACAGACAGGTGGAGGAGTTGGTAACGCCTATGAGTGATCTATGGATGAAGTAGAACATTTTACGAACAGCCGAGCAGATGACGATGATTGACGCGCCTATGATAGAATATCTTCCGGTCCCGCGTCAATGCAGAACCGAGGGAAGATGTTGGAGGTTCAATGGAAGTTTGCCGGAGCGCGCGGTATGCCACCCCTCGAATCTCAGATTGACACGCAGTCCGCAGAATTTGCCGCCAACCGCGCGCACCACGAAGGCCTCGCCCGCACTCTCGCTGAGCGGCTCGCCAAGGTGCGGGCGGGCGGGGGCGAGCGCGCACAGCGGCGGCAGCGCGAGCAAGGCAAGAAGACGGCGCGGGAACGAATCGATCTGCTGCTCGACCCGGCGTCGCCGTTCTTGGAGACCGCTCCGCTCGCCGCGTGGAACATGTACGGCGGTGAAGCCCCATCGGCCGGGCTCGTCACGGGTATCGGACGGGTCCGCGGCACTGAGTGCATGCTCGTGGCCAACGATGCCACCGTCAAAGGCGGGACGTACTATCCCATCACGATAAAGAAACACCTCCGCGCGCAGCAGATCGCCCTCGAGAATCACCTCCCCTGCGTGTATCTCGTGGATTCGGGAGGTGCGTTTCTCCCGCTGCAGGCGGAGGTGTTCCCCGACCGGGAGCACTTTGGTCGAATCTTCTACAATCAGGCGCAGCTCTCCGCCCGAGGCATTCCCCAGATCGCGGCGGTGATGGGATCCTGCACGGCAGGGGGGGCCTATGTGCCGGCGATGGCCGACGAAGCGGTGATCGTCCGCGGAACCGGGACGGTGTTCCTGGGGGGACCGCCGCTTGTGAAAGCGGCGACGGGAGAAGAGGTCACGGCGGAGGAGTTGGGCGGAGCCGATGTCCATGCCCGCCGCAGCGGGGTCGTCGATTACTACGCCGAGGACGACGCACACGCCATCCGGACCCTGAGGGAGATCATCGGTTCGCTCAACCGGGTCAAGCGCATCGATGTCGACGTCGCCCCTGCGGTGGAACCCCGATACGATCCCAGCGAGATCTACGGCATCCTCCCACAGGACCTTCGGCGCCAGTTCGACGCGCGCGAGATCATTGCCCGGGTGGCGGACGGCAGCCAGTTTCAGGAGTTCAAAGCCCTCTACGGAACGACGCTCATCACCGGGTTTGCCCGCATCCACGGGTTCCCCGTGGGCATCATCGCCAACAACGGGGTGCTGTTCGTGGAAAGCGCAGAGAAGGGCGCCCACTTCATCGAATTGTGCGGCCAGCGCCGCATTCCGCTGATCTTCCTGCAGAACATCACCGGGTTTATCGTCGGCCGTCAGTATGAGGCCGCGGGAATCGCGAGGGCCGGGGCCAAGATGGTGCATGCGGTCGCAACCGCCGGCGTCCCTCGCTTCACCATCATCATCGGCGGATCGTTCGGTGCCGGAAACTACGCGATGTGCGGCCGGGCCTACGACCCCCGCTTCCTCTGGATGTGGCCCAACGCGCGGATCTCGGTGATGGGCGGCGAGCAAGCCGCCACCGTGCTCCTCACAGTCAAACGCGATCAACTGCAGCGAGAGGGGAAGGAGCTGTCTCCGGAGGAGGAGGACGCGCTCGTTGCGCCCATCCTCGCAAAGTACGAGGAGGAGGGCAGCGCCTACTACAGTACGGCGCGGCTGTGGGACGACGGAATCATCGATCCCGCTGAGACGCGAACGGTCCTCGCCTTGGCCCTTTCCGCGGCGCTCAACGCGCCTATCGAAGGCATGCGGCCGGGCGTTTTCCGGATGTAACAGTGCGCAAGGTCCTCGTCGCCAATCGCGGAGAGATTGCGGTCCGGATCATTCGCGCGTGCCGCGAGTTGGGGCTCGAGGCGGTCGCCGTGTACTCGGACGCCGACCGAAGCGCGCTGCACGTCCGGCTTGCCGACGCCGCGCTGCCGATCGGAGCCGACGATCCCCGGGACAGCTATCTCAACGTCGGACGCCTCATCGATGCGGCGCGGACCTCTGGAGCGGACGCGGTGCACCCCGGGTACGGGTTCCTCGCGGAGAGTCCCGCATTCGCCAGTGCGGTCACGGAGGCAGGATTGACGTTTGTCGGGCCCCCTCCCGAAGTGATCGCAAAACTCGGCAACAAGATAGAGGCCCGGCGGTTGATGGCACGCGCCGGCATGCAGGTGATCCCAGGCTACGACAGCCCAGGGGCCACCGATGATGCGCTTGCGGCCGCCGGCCTCCGGCTCGGCGTCCCATTGCTGATCAAAGCCACCGCGGGAGGAGGGGGCCGCGGCATGCGGCTGGTCACTCGCCAGGACGAGTTGCGTCCGTCGCTGGCCGGAGCCAGACGCGAAGCGCTCGCGGCATTCGGTTCCTCGGATCTCTTTCTGGAGCGCCATCTGCCGGAGGTTCGCCACATCGAGATCCAGGTGCTCGCGGACCGGGCGGGAGCCATCGCCACCTTGGGCGAGCGGGAATGCAGCGTGCAGCGCCGGCACCAGAAGCTGATCGAGGAAGCGCCATCACCATTCGCTACGCCCCACCTCCGTGCCTCGCTGAGCCGGGCCGCGACGATCGCGGCCCAGGCGGTTGGTTACGTCAATGCGGGCAGCGTGGAGTTTCTGGTGGAACCATCCGGAGCGTTCTACTTCCTCGAGGTCAACACGAGACTCCAGGTGGAGCACCCGGTCACGGAGTGGACCGCCGGCATGGATCTCGTGAAATCCCAACTCCACATCGCCGCCGGAGCACCGCTTGCGCTCGATCCCGTCGAGCTGCGAGGCCACGCGATCGAGTGCCGCGTGTACGCTGAAGATCCTGCCCGCGACTTCGCACCGTCCCCGGGGCCGGTGCTTGCGCTGGAAGAACCGATGGGTCCCGGAATCCGGGTGGATTCCGGATTGCGCGCCGGGTGGCGCGTGCCCACGGCCTACGACCCCCTACTGGCAAAGGTCATCGCGTGGGATCGGACCCGTGGGGACGCCATCGCCCGTATCGGCGACGCGCTGCGGCGGTATGTCATTCTGGGTTGCGGAACGAACCTTCGATTCTTGCAAGACGTTCTACGGCATGATGCCTTTCGCCGAGGGGACACCACGACCAATTTTCTGGAGCGCCACTTTGCGCACTGGCAACCGGACGTTCCGAGCCTGGCGCTTGCGGCCGCCGCGGTCGCCGAGGTATTGAGCGAGACGCCGGGGGGGTCGCCGGACGCCCACGAGCGGGGGGGCCCGGGACGCGCCCCGGCCGACCCCTGGGACCGCCTGGGACGGTGGCGCATGGGGACGGCAGGTGCGTGAAGTCGTCCTCGTCGTGGGGGGCGCGGTGGTGCGATGCTCGGTCGACCGCCAACAGGACCAGTTCGTGGTGCGCGTCAACGGGATCACCCACCATCTCCACCTCCTCGACGCGGAGCACGGCCTGTTCCATCTATCGAGCGCGGGGCGCGCGCAGATCGTCCGGACTGCACGCGGGGAAACCAGAAATTTCCTCCATATCGACGGGCACACCCTGGAGTACCAACGTTCGGCCACCGCGGGGGCCCCTGGATCTGGCTCGCGCGCGGTCACGCCCGACATCCTCGCCGCCCCGATGCCCGGCGCCGTCACCCAGGTCCTGGTGAAGACCGGGGACCGCGTCGTGCGGGGGCAGCCGCTAGTGATTATCGAGGCGATGAAGATGGAGCATGTCATCCGCGCGCATCGGGCGGGCAGCATTCGGGCCGTTCATGCGCGCGCCGGCGACCAGATCGACGGTGGAGTCGGGGTGGTCGAGATGATGGAGAATGTGGATGAGGCTCCTCGATAAGGTGCCGCGCAAGGTTCGCATCGTGGAAGTCGGGCCGCGCGACGGGCTGCAGAACGAGCCGGCCGTTCTGCCGGTGGACGCCAGGCTGGCGTTCATCGAGGAGCTTGCCGCGGCCGGCCTCCCTGTGGTGGAGGTGGGAGCGTTCGTCCGGTCCGACCGGGTGCCTCAGATGGCCGGCACCGATGAGATCTTCCGGCGGCTCCCCACTGGTGGGTCAACGGTATTCTCGGTATTGGTGCCCAATACGCAAGGCATGGTGCAGGCGGCTCAATGTGGCGCGCGTGAGGTCGCCGTGTTCACGGCCGCATCGGAAGCGTTCGTGCGCCGGAATATCAACATGACGATCGACGAGTCCCTCCGCACGTTTCGAGAGGTCATTGCAATCGCGAAGCCGTTGGAATGCCGGGTGCGGGGGTATGTGTCCACGGCGTGGTGGTGTCCGTATGCGGGCCGGGTCACGGGTGAGGACGTCCGGCGGGTTGCCGTCGCACTCTATGAGATGGGATGCTACGAGATCGCATTGGGCGACACGATCGGCGCTGCGACCCCTGGAGAGGTGATCGCCCTCTTCGACCTGCTCAGTCGCGACCTCCCCCCCGATGCCCTCGCCGGTCACTTCCACGACACCCGGGGCACGGCGCTGGCAAACGTCCTCGGAGCCCTGGAATGCGGTATCGGCACCATCGATGCCTCTGCGGGCGGCCTCGGAGGATGCCCGTTTGCGCCCGGAGCGTCGGGAAACCTCGCGACCGAGGACCTCCTCTATATGCTCCACGGGATGGGGATAGAAACCGGAGTGGATCTGCCAAGGGTCGCTCGGGCCTCCGGCCGCCTCGCCGGTTTCCTAGATCACCCGCTTCGATCCCGATATCTCCAAGGAGGTTCTCCGGAGCCTACCAAAGGCTGAGACTCGGGATCTGCCACGTCCATGCCTCCTGGAGGCAAATTGGGCCTTCCTGAGGCAATCTAGCCAATCCCTACAGGCCCGCCACGCGGTGTAGGGAATGACGAACATCTGTTCGCGCTACCCTATGGCCGGATTGCCACGGGGGCCAGCGGCGTACGTGACGCGCTGCACGATGGGGGCCCGGACCGTGGAGAGCATGAACAAATGCCTCAGGTAGTCGATGTGCTGAGCCTGGGTGAGCTTGCTCTTGCCGGCCCCCCGCGCGCCGAACCGATAGGGGACCTCAACGACGCGCCCGACGTGTCCGCGAACCAAGATCTCCAGGAGGATTTTGAATCCGATCGGCTGGAGGTGGACGCCGTCCACCACGCTGCGCCGGAAGGCGAAGAAACCCGACAGGGGGTCGGAGACCGACCTGGCGCGACGCACGAGCAACCAAGCAAGCGCCGTGGCGACGCGGGAGACGATCCGGCGGGCGAGGGTGAAATCGTAACTGCCACCGGGGAGGTAGCGGCTGGCGATCGCAAGATCGGCCCGCGTTCGCTCAAGGCCGTCCATCAAGACCCGCATCGCTTCGGGAGGATGTTGAAGGTCTGCGTCGAGCACACAGATCACGTCTCCTGTGGACAATGCGATCCCGTCCGCGACGGCGGAGGCGAGGCCACGACGATTGGTGCGATGGACGATGCGCAGACGCGGCGCACTCTGGGCCAACTCGGCAATGACCCGCTCGGTCCCGTCCGTGCTGTCGTCGACAAAGACCACTTCGAAGTTTAGACCGGCAAGCGCCGAGGTCACCCGCCCGACGAGCATGCCGATATTCTCGGCTTCGTTGTAGGTCGGCACGACAACGGATAGCAATGGCATGGTCTAAAGGATTCCTCCACGCGCTCTCTCCTCCTGTTTGCTCTCGGAATCGTCCTGTCGGACGATACTACGGAATCGTTCGAACGGACGAAGGCCGTGGCTTCCGCTCCGGGAATATGCCCAAATCGGGCCGCGAGGCACAATCGCGTTGCCGAAACGATCGCTCTCGCGGCTTCATCATTGGCACCGCGCGCACAGCCCTCACATACCCGTATCTGTTCCTGCCGCTAGGGGAACGACCCGCACCACCCGCCCGCGGGGCGGTACAACACGGAAGACCGTTGGCGGAACACGCATCGGCTTCGGGCATCGCCCAGGATGGCAAGGTGGACGGGTGAAACCTGCTGAGGAAGAGTGGCGCCTGCGCGTGATCCCGTCGCGAATTCACATTGAGCGTCGGCGTCAACCGGGATCGGTCCGCCCGGGCAGGCGTCATCATGGCTGAACTCCTCAATCCCGAGAACATCGCCCAGGAAGTCGAGACAACCCTCGGAGACATCGAACGACGATTGTTGGAGCTGGTCCAGGACGGCGCTCGCGGTGCGGAGGAGCTGGGAGACGTGCTGCTGGGCTTGAGCCATGTGGTGTTTCAGATCCGCCAGATCTACCTGCGGCTCCAGGAAGTGCAAGGCCGCCGCGATGTGGGGTTCGAGATGACCGCACGGCTCGAGGCGGTCCGGAAACACAGCCTCTGGCTCTACCGCAAGGCCCGATTGGAGCAATGCTTCTTTGCAAAACTGCGCCTCGAACGTGGGCTGCGGGATGCGATCTATCGCCAGATCGTGGAGACCTACCAAGAAATGTCCGCCCTCGATGACGTGGAGCGCGAGCTGAGGGGACGGCAGGAGGACGCATTGGCCCAGGAGTTGTTGCGGGAGCCCACAGAACTCTCCATGTAGTCCCCGCCTCCGCATGTTCCTCACCCCGCTCGATGTTTCTTTGATAGAATACATTCCTGAGCATCGAGAAATCGCACCAGGATATGGAGGACAGCATGCCCCATGAGATCTCGCCCAGCCAACCGACGCTGCTGACCCAGGAAGGTCTGGCGCAGCTCGAAGCCGAGTTGCAGCACCTGCGGTCAACGAAACGCCGGGAGGTCGCCCTGCGCATCAAGCGGGCGGCGGAGCTCGGGGATCGTTCTGAGAACTCCGAGTACGAGGATGCCAAGAACGAGCAGGCGTTTGTGGAGGGACGCATTCAAGAGCTCGACCGGCTCCTCCGGAATGTCGAGGTCATCGATGGGCGGTCTGCGAAGCGTCCCGACGTCGTCGCGGTCGGGTGCACCGTGGAGATCGTCGACACCGCTACCGGCGAGCGTTTCACGTACACCATCGTTGGCCCCGTCGAGGTCGACCTCGCCCAGGGACGGATCAGCCACGTGTCTCCCGTCGGAGCCGCCCTGATGGGCCGCGCCCCCGGCGACACCGTCCGCGTGGAGGCCCCCGCGGGCACGCTGCACCTCAAGGTGAACCGGATCCAGTAGCCTGCGGGATCTCGCCATGCCCGCCAATCTGACCCCGCAGTATCTCGAGGCCGAACGTCGGTTCCGCCAGGCCACCACTCCGGAAGAACAACTCATCGCGCTCGGTGAAATGATGGCCACGATCCCCAAACACAAGGGGACCGAGCACATGCGGGCGGACATCCGCCGGCGGATGGCACGAGTGCGCACCGAGGCCGCCCGCAAGCGGTCGGCAGGGCGGGGGCCCACCTGGCAGCACGTGCCCCGCGAGGGAGCGGGGCAGATCGTCCTGGTGGGGCCCCCTAATGCGGGGAAGTCGCGCCTGCTCGCCGCGCTCAGCAACGCCAGCCCGATCGTCGCGCCCTACCCGTTCGCGACACGGATTCCCCTGCCCGGCATGGTGGCCTTCGAAAACGTGCAGATCCAGCTTGTCGACCTCCCGCCGATCGCCCCCGAGACCGCGGATCCCTGGCTCTTTGCGTTGATCCGGCAAGCCAACGCGGCGCTGCTCGTGGCCGACTTGGCGAGCGACGACCTCCTCTCGTCCATCGAAGAGACCCTCGAGCTCGTGAGTCGCTTCAACGTGCGGCTTGTGCGGACCGGCGTATCAGAGGAGGGTGTGCCCACGCTCCTGATCGCCGCCAAAACGGATGTCCCTGGGGCGTCTGAGCGTCTGGGAATGCTGCGCGAGTTGGTCGCGGACCGCTTCCCTCTGCTCGCGGTGTCCGCTGAAACGGGAACGAATATCGATGCGCTCCGCGCGGAGATGTTCGCGCTGCTCAACGTCATTCGCGTCTATACGAAGGCTCCCGGCCACCGCGCGGACTTGTCCGCCCCATTCGTGTTGAAGCGCGGCGCCACCGTGCAGGAAGCGGCGGCGGTGGTGCACAAGGACTTTTCCGAACGGCTCAAGTTTGCCCGGATTTGGGGCGCGCGCGCCTTCGACGGGCAGATGGTACAGCGGGAGCACATCTTGGAGGACGGAGACATCCTCGAGCTTCGCACCTAGCAATCCCAAAGAAGTCCTCGACAACTGGGGGTGGCTTGATGGCGCGGGTGGAAGGAGCGCTGTTGATCCGGGCGCCGCTTGCGGCAGTCTATGACCTCGCCAAGCGCGTTGAGGATTTTCCACGATTCATGCCTGACCTCGAGCGGATCACCGTCTTGGAGCGAGACGGAGGGGTCCCGGTGCTCACCGAATGGGTGGGGCTCGTCGAGGGCAGGCGGATTCGTTGGGTGGAGGAAGACGCCTGGGACGATACCCGGCACCTCTGCCGCTTCCGTCAGCGCGAAGGTGACTTCGAGCGCTACGAGGGCACATGGACATTCACTCCGGAGGATGGGGGGACACGGACCACGATCGTGGTGGATTTTGAGTTCGATATCCCGTTGATCGGCGGCCTGCTCAGCCAGTTGCTGCGGGTGAAGATGAAGGAGAACCTCGAAAAGATGCTGACCGCCCTGCAGGGTCAACTGGAATCGGCACACTGAACCGCGGAGATCGCGCAGGACGCATTGACGCGACGATGCGCGCAGAGGGAAAACCTTCCGCCCCGCCGAAGTCACGTCTGACTGCGCATCGGGAGGTCACGTGCAGACAACATCACCGTCAACGATCCCGATCGCTCGCCCCCTGATCTCCGACGATGAGAAACGCCGGATCCTCGAGGTGTTGGACTCCGGACAGTTGGTGGCCGGACACTGGGTCCGAGCGTTCGAGCGTGCGTTCAGCGCCTACCTCGGGGCGGCCCATGGCGCCGCGACGTCCTCGGGAACGGCGGCGCTCGAGGTCGCGTTGGAGGCGGCGGAGGTTCGACCCGGCGCCCGCGTGCTGACGACGCCGTTTTCCTTCGTCGCCACGACGAACGCGATCATCAAACGAAACGCTGTTCCGGTTTTCGCGGACATCGATCCGAACACATTCAACCTCGATCCGGCACGTTGCGCCGATGTGGTGACGCGGACCCCGGGCGTCGAAGCCATGTTGCTCGTGCACCTCTACGGCCTCCCGTGCGCCATGGACGCGATGATGGATCTGGCGCGCCGGCATCATCTCATCGTGATCGAGGACGCCGCACAGGCTCATGGGGCGGCCTTCCAGGAGCGCAAAGTCGGGACGTTCGGCGCGGCCGGCACCTTCAGCTTCTATCCCTCGAAAAACCTCACCACCGGTGAGGGCGGGATGGTCGTCACCGACGATCCCGGCCTCGCCGAGCGCGCGCGCATGCTGATCGATGTCGGGCAGTCGTCGCAGTACACGTATGAGATGATTGGAGGCAACCACCGCATGACCGAGATCGCCGGGGCCCTCGGCGTCGGCCAGCTGGCGAAACTGGACGAGCGCAACGCCCGACGGCGGCACAACGCGGCCCGACTGACGAGCGGGCTGCGGGACCTCGACTGGCTGGTGGTCCCCGTTGAGCCCAAAAACTGCCGACACGTATTCCATCAATACACGTTGCGGGTCCCCGGTGTGCGAGACCGGCTCGCCCGTCACCTGGAGGCCCAAGGGATTGGAACCCGCGTCTACTACCCATCGCCGATCCACCGGAGCCCTCTCTACCGCCGGCTAGGTTTTGGAGACGCTCGTTGCCCGGAAGCCGAGCGAGCGGCAGCGGAGGTGCTGAGCATTCCGGTGCACCCTGCGCTCGGGGAGGAAGAGGTTCACCGGATCGTCCAAGCGATCCGCGCCTTCAACCCCCGGCACTAAGGAGGTGCCCATGGCTAGGCTGGTCCGAGTCGGCGTCGTCGGCCTAGGGCAGTGGGGCCAGCATCACGTTCGAGTCTATCACCATCTCCCCGATGTGACCCTCGCCGGGGTCGTGGATACATCCCCCGGAGAGGTCAGTGCGTTTGCGAAGCGCTATCAGACGGTCGGGTACGAGGACTACCGGATGTTGTTCGGCAAGGTGGAGGCGGTGAGCCTCGCGGTCCCCACCGCACTCCATTACGAGATCGCCCGCGAGTTCTTGCAGCGAGGCGTGCACGTGCTCGTGGAGAAACCGATCACCACGACGACCGAGCAGGCCGGCGAGTTGGTGGCGCTGGCGCAGCGGGCCGGTGTCACGCTGCTCGTCGGGCACGTAGAACGCTTCAAGCCCTCCGTGCACGCTCTGACCGACCTCGTCACGGAACCGCTGTTCGTGCAGGTGCGGCGGGTCCGGCCTTGGGATCCATCCCGGGTGATGGATGTCGGAGTCGTCCTCGATCTGATGATCCACGATCTCGATATCATCCTCAACCTCATGCGGTCTCCCATCGCCCGCGTGAGCGCGATCGGGGCGGCGATCAACGGCGACGACGAGGACTTGGCCGTCGCCCATCTGACGCTCCAGAACGGCTGCCTGGCCAGCTTCGTGGCGAGCCGGGTGTCTCCGGTCAAGGCGGCCGAGTTGGAGATCACGCTGCCCGATGGACTGATCCACCTCAACTACCTACGCCAGCAGATTACGGTCCGGCGGCATGGGTCTCAGCGCCGGACCATCGTGAAAGGGGAGGAGCCGCTACGCGCCGAGCTCACACACTTCGTCGACTGTGTACGCGGTGAGGCGACGCCCCTGGTCCCCGGCGAGCATGGATTGCGGGCCCTCGAAGCCGCGCACGCGATCCTGGAAAAGATGACCGTCATCACGTCTCGCGTCGCCGTGTAGCGTCCGACCAGAAAGACCGGCCGGCCACCGGCTCATGACGTCGCGGCTCCCCATCGGCAAGGTCCCGGCTGAACTGCTCGGCACGCTCGTCTACCCGCACCTCGGGGCGCGCCGCCCCGACATCCTCGTCCATGCCCAATTGGGGGAGGACTGCGCGGTCATCGAGTTTGGGGACGAGGTCGCCGTCCTCACCACGGATCCCATCACCGGTGCCGGGCCGGATCTCGGCTGGTACGCGGTCTTCATCGCCACCAACGATCTTGCGGCGACGGGCGCCGAACCCGTCGCGCTCCTCCTCACCCTACTGCTCGCCCCGGCGGACGCGGCCACGAATCTCCGCCGCGTGATGCGGGACGCCTCCGCGGCCGCGACACAGTTGGGCGTGGAGATCGCCGGCGGCCACAGCGAGGTGACGAGCGGCATTGATCGCACGATCGTCATCGTGACCGCGTTGGGGCGCGCGCGCAAAGACCGGGTGCTGCGGAGCGGGGGAGCTCAGCCGGGCGACACGCTGCTGCTGACCAAAGGTGCGGGCATCGAAGGCACGTCGATCTTGGCGGCTGCCCTCGAAGAGCGGCTCAAACCCGTCCTCGGGGAGGAGGCCCTCGCTCGGGCCCGGGCGTACCGGGACCAGATCAGTGTGCTTCCCGAGGCCCGGGCGGCGGTGGGCGCCGGCGCACGGGCCATGCACGACGTCACAGAAGGCGGCATCCTGGGGGCGGTCTACGAAATTGCCGCGGCCTCGGGGATCGGCGTCCATCTCGATGCCAACCGGGTCGGGGTCCTTCCTGAGACCGCGTCCATCTGCGGCGCGCTGGGACTCGATCCCCTCGGCCTGATCGGGAGCGGGGCGCTCCTTGTGGCCACCCCAGACGCCCCACGCACGGCCGGTGCAATCGGACGTGCCGGAATCCCGGCCGCCGAGATCGGCATGTTTGTCGCGCGCGATCGTCTCGTCACGCGAGACGGCGTCACCACCCCGCTGCTCCCACCGGGCAGAGACGAGTTGTGGCGGGCCCTCGGCCCGGGATGACGGCCCACATCGGCGACGCCCGTTACTGTGGTATAATGCGTCTCGACCACCATAGTGTGGGGGAGCTTGGGGAACCAGGCTGAGAGGATGGCTAACCCTGCCATCGACCCCGGAACCTGATCTGGGTAATGCCAGCGGAGGGAGACTTGAGGCGCCGCCCCGGTTCCGGGGGCGGCGTTTTGCTTGTGGCGGCCCAAGACCTTGCGATGACGGCAAAACTCGAGATCGTCGATCTGACGAAGCGGTTCCCCGCGACGCGCTCCTCGCCCGCCGGCGGAGCTGCGGGTCCAAAGGCCGGATGGCTGGAGGTCCTAAGCCGAGTCTCGCTGCACGTCGGGCAGCGGGAGTTCGTGACGCTGCTCGGGCCCAGTGGATGCGGAAAGAGCACGCTCTGTAACATCGTGGCCGGGTTGATCCCGCCGGACGGCGGGCGGGTGTTCCTGGATGGGACGCCGCTCGGCCCGCGCCGCGGTCAGGTGGCGTACATGCAGCAGAAAGACCTCCTCCTTCCGTGGCGGCGGGTGATCGACAACGCCATCCTCGGATTGGAGATCCAGGGAGTCGCCCGCCTGGAGGCTCGGGATGAAGCCCGGGACCTGCTGCGGCGGTTCGGGCTCGAGCGCTTCGAATCGTACTACCCGGCGTTGCTCTCCGGCGGCATGCGCCAGCGCGTCGCCCTGGTCCGGACGCTCCTCTGCCGCAAGGACGTCATCGTCCTCGACGAACCGTTTGGCGCCCTCGACGCGATGACCAGGGCTGCGATGCGGGGGTACCTGCTGCGGCTCGTAGAAGAGTTTGGGCGGACGATCTTGTTCATCACGCACGACATCGAGGAAGCCGTCCTCCTCTCCGACAGGATCTACGTGATGAGCGCGCGCCCCGGACGCATCCGGGCCGAGATCGCGCTCCCGCTCGTCCGTCCCCGAGACCCCGCACACGAGATCGTGGTACGCACAAAAACGGAGATCGCCGCCGTCCTTCAGGCGGAGATGGCGGAGGCGTTCGCATGAGGGCGGTGGCCTCCGAGACCCGCGACGCCGTCGCACCGCCGCGGGGGATCAAGGTCCTCTCGTCGATCGGCCCTGTGCTGGCACATGCCGGGCCCCCGGCCGTTCTGCTCGCTGCGATTTTCGGACTCTGGGAGTGGGGGGTCCGCACATTCGGCATCCCGTTCTACATCTTGCCCGCCCCCAGCCGGATCGCGACGCTCGTCGTCACGGAACGCGCGCTGCTCGCCGGCGAGGCGGCCGTCACGCTGCTCGAGATCTTCCTCGGATTCGGGATCGCGTTGGTCATGGGGATCGGGCTGGCCCTGCTCATCTTCGCGTCCCGAACGGTCGAGCGCGCGGTCTACCCGCTGGTGATCGCGAGCCAGACGGTGCCGGTGTTTGCCATCGCGCCCCTGTTGATCGTCTGGCTGGGATACGGGATGCTCTCCAAGGTGGCGATGGCCGCGCTGATCGTGTTCTTCCCGATCGTGGTCAACACCGTCGACGGTCTTCGCGCGGCCGATCCCGACATCATCAATCTGCTCCTGATCCTCGGCGCCACCCCCGCCCAGGTGCTCGTAAAACTCCGCGCCCCCGCGGCGCTGCCCTTCGTGTTCTCCGGGATCCGGATCGCCGTCGCCACCAGCGTGATCGGGGCCGTGATCGGCGAATGGGTGGGCGCCACGCAGGGCCTGGGATTCCTGATGATCCACGCGAACGCCCAACTCCATATCGACCTCGTGTTCGCGGCGATCGCGGTGCTGAGCCTGATGGCCGTGGGGCTCTTCCTCGCGGTGTCGGGCATTGAGTGGCTCGTGCTGCCGTGGCGCCGCCTCGGGGATTCGTAACGAGGGAGTCGTCGGGGCGAAGGAGGAGGAGGCATGAAGCGAGTGGGATGGATAGGCGGGGTGCTCGCCGTCGTCGCGATCATCGCCGCGGGGATGCCCGGCACGGCGGCGGCTCCGACGTCATTGGTGTTTATGCTGGACTGGTTCCCGAACCCCGATCATGTGCCCCTCTACGCCGCGCAGCAGGAGGGGTACTTTACCCAGGAAGGCGTGCGGGTCACGCTGCAGGTTCCGGCAAACACCGACGATCCCCTCAAGCTGGCAGCGGCCGGCCGGGTCGACGTCGCGGTCAACTATGAGCCCAACGTCATCCTTGCCCGCGCGCAGCGCCTCCCGGTCCGCAGCATCGGGGTCCTGATCGGCCAACCCCTGACCACCATCATGTTCCTGAAGAGTTCAGGCATCCGGTCCCCGAAAGACCTGGTGGGCCGGCACGTCGGGTTCGCCGTGACAGGGTTCGCGGACGCCATGGTCGACCAGGTGATGCGGAGCGCCGGGGCGTCGACTACGGGAGTCAAGATGGTGAACGTGGGGTTCGATCTCGTGCCGGCGCTCCTCTCGCATAAGGTCGACGCGGTCGTCGGTGCCTATCGAAATTACGAACGCGTGCAGATCGAGCTGCAGGGCCAGCCGGTCGCGATGTTCGAACCCGAACGGTATGGGGTGCCGACGTTCTACGAGCTCGTGCTGATTACCAGCGATACGGCGCTGGTCCGGCACCGGGAGGCGCTGCAGCGGTTCGTGCGGGCGGTGGGCCGAGGCATCGCGTTTACTTTGAAGAATCCCGATCGCGCCTTCGCCGCGTACGTCCGTGCCAACCCCACGATGAAGCTCGACGACGAACTGAATCGGAAATCGTTCCGTGCGACACTGCCGACGTATGCGCGGACGGAGACGCAGGCCCGCGACCGTTGGGAGCTGTTCGATCAATGGCTGGCCACGCGCAAGGTGATCCCGAGCGCGGTCCCGGTGGACGACCTGTACACGAACCTCGCGCGGTGACGGCGGTGTCTCACGAGGCGGCATCGAAGGTGAGCGCGCTTGACCGGTTCCTGACCAGCCATCAAGAGGACCTCTACGCACTCACCGAACGGCTCGTGGCGTTCGAGACGCCGTGTCCGCCCGGCCGGAACACTGAGGCCATTCAGCGGTTCCTCGCCGCGACGCTGGCGGAGTGGGGGGCGGAGGTCCAACTGTTCCCCCTGTATCCCGAAGACGCCGAGATCGTCGCGCGCCTCCCCGGAAGGGGGGGAGGGCGGGCGCTGTTGATCAACGGTCATGTGGATGTCGCCACGACGGCCCCCGGAGAGGCCTGGTCGCATCCACCGTATGCGCCCGTGCGGCGAGACGGTCGCATCTACGGACGGGGGACGGCCGATATGAAGGGCGGGATCGCGGCGGCCCTCACGGCCCTCCGCGCGTGCTTGGAAGTGGGCGAACGTCCCAGGGGCGATGTGATCGTGCACCTCGTCACCGGCGAGGAGATGGGCGAGGGAGGAACGCTCCTTGCGCTCGAGCACACCCCGCCGGTCCCGTTTGGACTCGTGCCCGAGCCGACCGCGGGCGAGCTCTCACTCGGCCAAGGCGGTGTCGTCACCGGGTGGATTACGATCCAGAGTCCCCAGACGCACCACGACGCCGTCCGCCGGCGGATGATTCATGCCGGCGGCGGGCTCGCAGGAGCCAGTGCGATCGAGAAGATGATGAAGGTGCTCGCGGCCCTCCAAGAGTTGGAACGCCACTGGGCCGTGATGAAGTCCCACCCCGGATTTCCCTCGGGAACGACCACCGTGAACCCCGCCGCGATCGAGGGCGGCCGGCATCCGGCGTTTGTCGCCGACCGGTGCGCGCTCTGGGTCACCGTCCACTTCTACCCGGGGGAGGCCGCGGAGGACGTGACCGCCGAGATCGAGCGGACGGTGCGCGCCGTCGCGGCCGCGGACCCCTGGCTGCGCAGCCACCCGCCGACGTTCCAGTGGGGAGGTCGATCGATGATCGAGGATCGCGGAGAAGTCTTCCCAGCGTTTGAGACCGACCCGGAGCATCCGGGGGTCGCCGTCCTCGAGCAGGCACACCGTGACGTGTTCGAGATCGCTCCCCCGAAGCGGATGTCCACGGGCGTCTGCGATGCGGGGTGGCTCGCGGCACGGGGCATTCCATCGGTCGTCTACGGTCCCGGTAGGTGGGAGCAGGCGCACGCCATCGACGAATACGTGGCGACCGCCGATCTCCTCGCGTTCGCCCGCGTCTACGCCCGTCTGATCCGCGTATGGTGTGGGTGATGAGCCTGTTCGCGCAATACCAGGCCCTGGCCGCTCCGATCCGCGAACGGATTACCTCTCATCCCTTCATCCGCGGACTCGGTGACGGATCGCTCTCGGAGGAGCGGTTTCAGTACTACATGCGACAGGACTACCTCTTCCTGATCGAGTACCGCCGGGTCCTGGCCCTGGCCGCCGCGCGCGCCGACGACCTGGCCGTCGCCGGCCGGTTCGCCGACCTGCTGACCCTCACGCTGAACGTCGAAATGGACCTGCACCGGCAGTTCGCGTGGAAGGCGGGGATCTCCCCGGAGGCGCTGGAGGATACCCGGCCCGCCCCGACCACACTCGCCTACACCAACCACCTCCGCCTCGTGGCCGAGACCGGGGATCTCCCGGCGATCGTCGCGGCCATTCTCCCGTGCGCCCATGGTTACTGGGAGATCGCCACCGTCCTCCGCAGCGGAGCGGGCTGGGACCGTCACCCCCTCTACGGGGATTGGATCCGGATGTACACGTCGGACGAGTACGAAGCGATGGCCGCGTGGGTGGCCGACCTGTTCGATCGGATCGTCGAGGGAGCGTCCCCGGAGCGCGAGGCCGCGCTTCGTGACGTGTATCTCAGGAGTCAACAGTACGAGTATCTGTTCTGGGAGATGTCCCAGCGAATGGAGGAGTGGCCGGTATGAGGGGGCACGCGGATCGGGATCGAGGACAGCACCTGAGACGGCTCGTGCTGGCAGCGATGTTTGCGGCGCTGGCGACGCTGCTCGGGTCACTCAGCATTCCCGTGGGGCCGGCCAAGGTCGCGCCGTTTCAGCACACCATCAACGCGATCGCCGGCATCTGGCTCGGTCCCTGGTATGCGGCCGGGGCCGCGCTCGTCACGGCGTTCCTCCGTCACAGCCTGGGATGGGGCACCTTGTTCGCGTTTCCGGGGAGCCCGTTCGGCGCGCTGGTGGTCGGCTACGCGTATCGTATAATTCGGAACGATGCGGCGGCCCTGTGCGAACCGATCGGGACCGGTCCGATCGGCGCGACGATCGCGGCAGTGTTCTTTCAGCCGCTGGTCGGCTCGCATCACACGCTGTGGTGGTTTCAAATCGCGTTCCTCTCCAGCAGCATCCCAGGGGCCATTCTCGGGTACGTGGTGGTCCGCGCGCTTCGGCGGGTTCCGGCCGCGAGCGAATGGGCCGCGCAGCCATGACGCTCGGCAGATCTGAGGAAGCCACCATGGTCCTCAAAACCGAGCGGATGCTGTGTCATCTCTGAGCTCGGCGGGTGGCAGGAGCCCTGGAAGGGCTTCCCGGGATCCTCGAGGCCCAGGTGAACCTCCACACGAAGGACGTGCGGGTGCGGTACCGCCCCGGCACAGTCACCCGCAAGGCGTTGCAAGATGCGATCGCGCGAGTAGACGTCCGCCTGCGGGCCCGCCACCGGCTGCACGTGTGGATCGCCCGACTCAGCGGGGGGTGGCACGAGACCGCCGGCCGGCCTCGCGAGGGCGGCCGCGGGTGACCAGCATCACCGCGGACCGCGCGGCGGCGCTGCTGGCCCGGGTGCGCGCACGCCATCCGCTCATCCACCACATCACCAACTTCGTCACCGCCGGAGACGTGGCCAATGTGACGCTGGCGTTGGGCGCCGCGCCGGTGATGGCCCACGCCGCGGAGGAGGTCGAGGAGATCGCCGCTCAGGCGGGCGCGGTGGTCCTCAACACCGGCACGCTCACGGTGCCCGCCGTGACCGCCATGGTGCTGGCGGGGCGCCTGGCGAACACGCGCGGGATCCCGGTCGTGCTCGACCCTGTGGGCGTCGGAGCGACGAGGTTCAGAACCGAGCAGGTCGCGCGGATCCTCAAGGACGTCCGCTGCGCGTGCATTCGCGGCAACGCGGGCGAGATCGCGGCGCTGGCGGGACGACCCGGTGGGGTTCGCGGGGTGGACGCCGCCGGACCCATTGAAGATCTCGAAGGGCTCGCGCGGCGTCTCGCCCGCACGACGGGAGGGGCGATCGCGGCGACGGGGAGCCAAGATCTGCTGACCGACGGGACGGCGACGGTGCGGATCGACAATGGGCATCGGCTGCTCGCGCGGATTACGGGGAGCGGGTGCATGGCCACCGCCGCCGTGGCCGCCGCGGCCGCGGTCGAACCGGATCCGCTCGCCGCGGCGACCGCCGGGCTCGTCTGGTTCGAAGTGGCGGCCGAGCGGGCGGCGGAGCACGCGGCCGGCCCCGGCACATTTCGAGCGGCGTTGATCGATGCCGTGGCCGCGCTCGACGGGCCGGCGATCACGTCGCGCGCCCGGATCGTCGTGGCATGACGCGGGGGGACTGGCGCGTCTACGTCATCACCGACGCCCGCCACGCGCGCGGGCGCTCCCACCGGGAGATCGCCGAAGCCGCGATCCGCGGGGGAGCCACCGCGGTGCAGCTCCGCATGAAAGAGGAACCGGCACGGGTCATCCTCGATGTCGCGCGCGGGATTGGCCCGGTGTGCCGGACGGCCGGCGTCGCGTTCATCGTGAACGACCGGCTCGATGTGGCGATGCTCGCGGGGGCGGACGGCGTCCATGTCGGCCAGGACGACCTCCCCCCAACGGACGCGCGGGCAGTGATGGGACCGCGGGCGCTGATCGGCGTCTCGGCGGCCACCGTCGAGGAAGCGATCGCCGCGGAGCGGGCGGGCGCCGACTATCTGGGCGTCGGGGCGGTGTACGGCACGGCGACCAAGTCCGATGCCGGGGCGCCCGTTGGGTTGGCGCGCGTGACCGAGATCCGCCGGGCGGTCCGTGTGCCGCTCGTGGGGATCGGCGGCATTACCGTCGAGAATGCCGCCGCGGTCATCCGGGCCGGCGCTCACGGGGTGGCGGTGATCACCGCGGTGACGCTCGCAGAGGACATGGCCGACGCAGTCCGGCGGCTCCGGGAGGCGGTGGATGGCGCGAGCGCCCGATAACTCGGTGGCAGCGGTCGGGGAATTCGCCCTGATCGATCGCCTCCGCCGGCTCGTCCCGACTCGCGGCCGAGGGGTGACGGTCGGTCTCGGCGACGATGCCGCGGTCCTGACGTTTGCCGGCCCCGTGCTGGCCACGTGCGACATTCAGGTCGAGGGGGTCCACTTCACCTGGGACCTCTGTACGCCGGAGGACGTCGGCTGGCGGGCCATAGCCGTCAACCTGAGCGACATCGCCGCCATGGGCGGCACGCCCCGATTCGTTCTCATCTCTATGGCGCTCCAGCCGACCACCCCCGTCGAGCGCGTGGAGAAGATGTATCGCGGGATCGCCGAGATCTCCGGCGCGTACGAGGTGGTCATCGCCGGCGGAAACCTCTCCTCGACTCCTGGACCGCTCGTCGTTGACGTCACCGCGCTTGGGGATGGCGGCCGCGCGCTGACCCGGGCCGGAGCGCGTCCAGGCGACGGGGTGTGGGTCACCGGCACAGTAGGCAAAGCGGCGGCCGGCCGATTTCTGGCACAGCATCCGGCCGTCCGGGTGCCCGGTCGGGAGACGCTCGTCGCCGCCTACTGCCGGCCGGCGCCTCGCGTGGACGCCGGAAGGACGCTCGGAGGGGTGAGCGATGTGAGCGCCATGATCGACACGAGCGATGGGACGGCGGGCGATCTGCTGCATCTCGCCGAGGCATCGGGGGTCGGCGTCCGTCTCGAGATAGACCGGCTCCCCGCGCCGCCCGGCCTCGCCGAGGCCGCGCACGAAGCAGGAAAGGACCCGGAGGCATGGACGCTTGCCGGTGGAGAGGACTATGAACTCCTGTTCACGGCGGGCGCGGCGTTCGATACGCAGGCGGCCGGCCTCGCGGCACGCCTCATGATTCCCCTCACCCGCATCGGGGAGATTCTGGTCGCGGCTGAGGGCTGCTGGATCTCCGAGCGAGGCGACCGGCGGCGCCCGCTTGTCGCTCAGGGCTGGGATCACTTTCCGCGTGGGAGGTGATGACGGTGCCGGTACCGCGGGCGCTTACGATCGCAGGGTCGGATTCCGGGGGCGGGGCGGGGATCCAGGCAGATCTCAAGACCTTCTCCGCCCTCGGGGTCTACGGCATGACGGCGATCACCGCGCTGACCGCTCAAAACACCACCGGTGTCCTGGGCATCGTGGAGATGTCGCCGGAGTTCGTCCGCCAGCAGATCGACGCCGTCGTCACGGACATCGGGGTCGACGCCGCGAAGACCGGGATGCTAAGCTCCGCTCCGATCATCGAGGCAGTCGCCGATAGGATCCGCCGGCACCGAATCACCCAACTCGTGATCGACCCTGTGATGGTCGCGAAGAGCGGCGCGCCGCTGCTGCGTCCGGAGGCGCGAGAGGCGCTGCGGCGGGTGCTCCTGCCGCTGGCGCTGGTCGTGACGCCGAACCTCCACGAGGCCGCGGCTCTCGTCGACCGCAAAGTCGAGACGCTGCGGGAGATGGAAGACGCCGCCCATGCGCTGCACGCGCTCGGCCCGCGGTATGTCGTCGTCAAAGGCGGTCACCTCGCGGGCGCCGCCATCGATCTCGTCTTCGACGGAAGCCGGGTCGTGCGCCTGGAGGCAGCGCGGATCGAGACGCGCCACACGCACGGCACGGGGTGCGTGTTCTCCGCCGCGATTACTGCGGGGTTGGCGCGGCGCATCGAGATCCTCCAAGCGATTCGGGACGCCAAGGCGTTCGTCACCGCCGCAATCCGGGAAGCGCTCCCGCTGGGATCGGGACACGGTCCCGCCAATCCGATGCACACGGTGATCCGCACCCCGCCTGGCTAAGTTGTAGGACCGGCGCAAGACAGTCATCCCTAACCCGATCACAACTGCGGACATACTCCCGCGGGCGCCAGAAATTCATTCGCATTGCAGGTGCGCCACTTGAACATCTGTGCCTTCTAACCCTCGTTTCCCTCGCATCTTTAGCACGCTCATGACCCATCAGCCGCCGGTTGAGAGTCGGGGGAAATATGCTATAGTACGGTAGGCTCCGTGTCTTCAAAGGCGCGGCGCCCTTCACGTAGAGCGACATGAGGGACCGGTATGCAGGACACCCTACTTCGAGCTACAGCAGCTGACGGAAGAATTCGCGCGATCGCGGCGGTTTCGACGCAGACGGTAGAAGACGCGCGGATTCGGCACGCCACCTCGGCCACCGCCACCGCCGCCTTGGGGCGCGGTCTGACGGCTGCCGCCCTCCTCGGGGCGGGTCTCCGTGATGGTCAATCGGTCCTCCTCCGAGTGCTCGGGGACGGGCCGATCGGCGGAGTGATCGCCCAGGCGGATGCCGAAGGTCACGTGCGCGGTTACGCCATGCACCCGCACGCGGATCTCCCTCAGACCCACCACCGGAAGCTGGATGTCGGCGGGCTCGTCGGTCGCCGCGGGATGCTCCACGTCACCCGAGACGTGGGCCTCCGCACGCCGTACCATGGCAGCGCGCCGCTGGTGTCCGGGGAAATCGCCGAGGATCTGGCGTCGTATTTTGCCACTTCAGAACAGATTCCCTCGGTGGTCGCCCTGGGCGTGCTGGTCGCGCCCGATCTCAAGGTGCTCGCCTCGGGCGGGCTCTGTGTTCAGGTGCTTCCCGGCGCACCCCCCAAGGTGATCGCCGATGTGGAGGCCAGGGCGCGCCAGCTTCCCCCGATCACCCAAATGATGAGCCAGGGCCGGACGGCCGAAGAGATCCTCAGCGCGTGCCTGGGAGATCTCGAATCCCACATCGTGCAGCGGACGCCGTTGGCGTTTCACTGCCAGTGCAGCCGCGAGCGGGTCGAAGGGGTGCTCAGCATGCTTGGGACCGAGGAACTCGAAGCGCTGCTTGCGCAAGAAGGTCGCGCCGAGGTGACCTGCCGCTTCTGTGGGGATCGCTACGTGCTTGACGAGGACGAGGTACGAACGTTGATCGCCCGACTCAAGGGCCAGGCCCCCCGCGTGATGTGAAGGACCCGGCCCCAGGGCCTTAAGCGACTCGAACGACCTTCCCCGCTTTAAGACACGCCGTGCAGACTCTCGCCCGGCGGCGGACGCCGTTGATCACCGCCCGGACGTGTTGCAAGTTCGGAGCGAACCGGCGCTTTGTCTTGTGGTGGGAGTGACTCACTGAGTAGCCGGTGCGAGGTTCCTTGCCGCACACGGCGCAACGTCGGGCCATCACGATCTCTCCCCTCTGCGGGAAACGTTCCTCACGGAAGTGTACCACATCACCTCCGGCAGGGACAACG
The DNA here is from genome assembly GCA_035703895.1 of bacterium. Classification (NCBI taxonomy): domain Bacteria; species bacterium. The sequence goes on from DASSXJ010000250.1 coordinate 22,828, forward strand.
TGTGGCGTGTAGAATTGGCGCGGAGAGGCACTCCTGGCCAGGCGCGCCCCGAACACCGCAGTGACCGACGCAGGAGGCGGGCGGCATGGCGAGTTCGCGCAAAATCCGACCGGTAGATCCGGCGCTCTCATCCCGCCCCGCGATCGTGCCTCCATCCCCCAGGCCATCGGGCGCAGACACCCCTGTCCAGTATGCACGCGGGGTGGGACCGGCGCGCGCACCGCTCCTCGAACGGCTCGGCATCCGGACGGTTGGAGATCTCTTGTATCACCTTCCCCGGCGGCTCGATGACCGGAGCCATCTGCATCCCATCCACGACCTCCGCCACGGGACCGCGGAAACCGTACAGGGGGTGATCGGGCAGCTCCGCCAGTTCAGACCACGGCGCCGGCATGGGTTGGTGATCACGAGGGCCTCGATCGTCGACGAGACAGGTGTGCTGCACGCGGTCTGGTACAACCAACCCTACCTTGCGCGGCAGTTGACCGGGGGACGGCGCGTCGTCCTGCACGGACGGGTGCAGCGCCAGTCCGGGGAGATCCAGATGATCGCGCCCGAATTCGAACTCGTGGAGGAGGGAGAAGAGACCCTCCACGTAGGGCGGATCGTCCCCGTCTACCCCAGCACCGACGGGCTGAGCCAGCGAGTGTTGAGGACCATCATGCTCCGCGCCCTCGAAGATCATGCGCCATCGGTGCGGGAGTGGCTCCCCGACCGGTTGTGCCACCGCCATGGTCTCCCGGACCTACGCGCGGCATTGACGCAGGCGCACTTCCCGGACACGATCGAAGCCCAGGGGGTGGCGCGCCGCCGGCTGGTCTACGAAGAATTGCTGCTGTTGCAGATGTTGCTGCTGAGCCAGAAGGCCCAGGCGGAAGCCGAGCCTCGGACGGTCTACTACGGAGACGCCGGCGACCTCATCGTCCGCTTTCACCGAGGCCTCCCGTTTCCACTGACACGGGCGCAGCGGTGCGCCATCACCGAGATCACCGCAGATCTCGTCAAGCCGCATCCGATGAACCGGCTCCTGCAGGGGGACGTGGGATCCGGCAAAACCGTGGTCGCCGCGACCGCGCTCCTCCAATGCGCCGGCGGCGGCGCCCAAGGGGCGTTGATGGCTCCCACCGAGATCCTCGCAGGGCAGCATTACCTGACGCTGCGACGGCTGCTCGAACCCCTCGGCGTCACGGTGGTCCTCCTCATCGGCGGTCTCGCGCGCGGCGCGCGCGTGAACGCCCTCCAACAGATCAGCGACGGCACCGCCGACATCGTCATCGGCACCCATGCGCTGATCGAAGACGACGTCACGTTCGACCGGCTGGGGCTTGTGGTCGTTGACGAGCAGCACCGGTTCGGGGTAGGCCAGCGTGCGGCCCTTCGGAACAAAGGCGGCCGTCCGGACGTGCTGGTGATGACCGCCACCCCCATCCCGCGGACGCTGGCCCTGACGCTGTACGGGGAGCTCGACGTGTCGACCCTCGACGAACTTCCCCCCGGGCGGTCGCCGATTCGGACCTACGCCCGGCCGACTTCGCGGCGGCCCCAGGTGTACGAGTTTGTCCGGACCCAGATCGAAAAGGGCCGGCAGGCCTACATCGTGTGCCCGCTGATCGAGGAGTCGGACAAGCTCCAGGCCGAGGCCGCGACCGACCTGGCGGCGCGCCTCCAGAGCGGGGTGCTCGGCACCCTTCGAGTCGGGGTGCTGCACGGCCGAATGCGGGTGGAGGAACGTGATGCGGCGATGCGGGCGCTGCGCGGCGGCGAGATCGATGTGCTCGTGGCCACGACGGTCATCGAGGTCGGGATCGACATCCCGAACGCGTCGGTGATGGTCATCGAAGACGCCGACCGCTTTGGGCTGTCGCAGCTGCATCAACTGCGTGGACGGGTGGGACGCGGGGCCCATCAAGCGTACTGCATCCTCATCGCCGACCCCAAACCCGGCGACGACGTCGCGGCCGCGCGGCTCGAGGCGATGGTCGACACGACGGACGGGTTCCAGATCGCGCAACGGGACCTAGAACTGCGCGGCGCCGGAGAGCTCCTCGGCAACCGCCAAGGCGGCGGACTCCGGCAGCATGGGATCACAGACCTTCGCGTTGCAGATTTATTGAGGGATCACGCGTGGCTCGAGCGCGCGCGCCGGGACGCGGCAGAAATCCTCGCGGCGGATTGCGGCCTCGAGCGGGCCGAACACCGCGCCCTCGCCGAGGCGCTGGCGCATCGATTCGGCGACGCCAGGGTCGAGAACGCACGGGTGGGATAGCCGATGCGCGTCAGCGGCGGCACCGCGCGTGGGAAGCACCTGAGCACAAAGGGCAGGGGCGGAGTCCGTCCCACGTCCGGCAAGGTCGCCGACGCGCTCTTCAACTCTCTCGCGGCGCGCGTCGTGGACGCGCGGGTTCTCGATCTCTTCGCGGGAACGGGGCGGTTGGGGATCGAAGCGCTGAGCCGGGGCGCCCGGGAAGCGGTGTTCGTGGAACGCGATGCCCGCAACGTCGCCGTGATAAAGGAGAACCTGGCGTCGGCCGGCGTTGCCGCGCGCGGCGCGGTCCGGCGCGGCAACGCCCTCATCGAGATCGCCGTGCTCGCGGAGGCGGGGCGGCAGTTCGACCTCATCATGCTCGACCCGCCGTACGGCCGCGGGCTGCAACGGGAGATGCTTGGGCGAGTGGCGGCCACGACGGCCCTCGCCCCGGGAGGCCTCATCATCGCGGAAGGCCACTGGCGTGACACCCCCGGAGAGGTGCCGGGGCTCGAGCAGGTCAAGTCGTCGCGGTACGGAGAGACCGCGGTGTGGGTCTACACGCGCCCTGCGAAGAAGGAGGACGCCGTTTGAGAGAGAACAGGCTCGCCATTGCCCTGTATCCAGGGAGTTTTGACCCGGTCCACAACGGACACCTCGATATCATCGATCGCGCATGCAGGATGTTTCGCCGGGTCGTAGTGGGAGTGGCCAAGAACATGGAGAAGGCTCCGATGTTCCCGGTCGCCGACCGGGTGTCGATGCTGCAAGCGGCGACGGGGCGGGCATCGGTCGAGATCATGAGCTTCGAGGGGCTGACCGTCGACTTCGCGCACCGGCTGGGGGCGGCCGTCATCGTGAAGGGGCTTCGGGCGATGATGGATTTCGAATACGAACTCAAGATGGCGGCGATGAACAAACGCCTCCGGCCCGACATCGAGACGGTGTTCATGATGACGGCCCCCGAGTTTGCCTACCTAAGCTCAACGCTGATCCGGGAGGTCGCGGGGTTCGGCGGCTCGGTGTCCGGCCTCATCCCGCCGGTAGTGGAACGGCGGTTGACACAAAAGTTTTCAAGGTCACAGCGCAAGAGGTGAACAGATGGCCACACCCGGTCGATCCTCTCCATCCCACCCGGTGATTGACTGCCTGGATCGTCTCGAGGCTCTGCTTGCGGGAGGGCCGCCGTTGTTCCCGCCCGGCCGGCGGGCCGCGTGGGACGACGAGGCGCGGGAGTTGGTGCGCACCCTGCGGGATGCGCTCTCCACCGACGCCAAGCGGGCGGCGACGCTGGGGATGGAGGCTGAATCCGTGCTCCGCCGCGCGCAGGACGAAGCGCGGAAAATCGTCCTCGAGGCCGAAGACCACGCTCGCCGGGCCCTCGAGGATGGGACGCTCGCGCGCGCGGCCGAGCAACAGCTCCAGCAGATCCGCGAGCAGGCGGTGCGGGAGGCGGACGAGACCCGGCGCGGTGCCGACATGTATGCGATGACCGTGCTGGAACGCCTGGAACGGGAAGTCGCGCGCATCCTGGCCACCGTCCAACGAGGGAAGACCGTGCTGAGCGAACGAACGGGCGGACGGGCGCCCGCCACGGCAGGAAGCGCGCCGCGCCTTGACAACGGCAAACTGGCATCGGTATGATTGCTGGGTGTGCCCGGACTAACCGTCCGGGCACACGTCGTGAGGTGGCGGTGTGCGTGTCAACATCGGCGAGCTCCTGGCTGATCGGCGCGCCGTTCGGATCGTGGCGTTTTCCGAACGCTTCGAGTCGCCCGCTGAGGATATCACGCTGGTCGATCCGGTTGTCGGTGAGCTGTCGCTGATCGGCACAGGGCTGACGGTCTGCCTCACCGGCAGGGTGCACACCGTGCTCAACTTGGTGTGCGGCGCCTGTCTCCGACCGTTCTCGCAGGAACTTGATTTTTCGGTCGACGAAGAGTTCGGGCGCGTCTCGTCTCCCTCGCGAGGACCGGCGGACGGTAGTGCGGCCCGTGGTGAGTCGGCGCTGGGCTCGGAAGACTTCGTGATTCCCGTCGGACCCGACGAGATGGTGGATCTCTCCGAGGTCGTCCGGCAGCACCTCGTGCTCGCCCTGCCGATCGCGCCGCGATGCCGGATAGAGTGTCAAGGGTTGTGCGCGTCGTGCGGCGCGGATCTGAATGTGGAACAGTGCGGCTGTCTACCGAATCAGATCGACCCACGGTTGCAGGTGCTCCAACAATGGCCGTCGGCGTCCCGGAACCGGCCGACCGGGGAAAGGAAGTGAGGGATGGGGCTGACCAAGCGACGGTTCAGCAAGGCCCGAACCGCCAGCCGCCGCGCAGGGTTTAAGATCCGGCCGGTGACCCTTGTCGAATGCCCGCAATGCCACGCCCGCATGGTTCCCCACCGCGTGTGTCCCACGTGCGGCTACTACGCAGGACGGCAGGTGGTCGAAGTGAAGGCACGCGAGGAGAAGCCGAACGCCTGAACGGCGGCGACTGACGCGCATGCCGGAACCACGACTGCGGGTCGCCGTGGATGCGATGGGCGGCGATTACGCGCCACGGGAGGTCGTGGGGGGTGCCGTCCAAGCCGCGATGGACCTGGGGGTCGAAGTGCTGCTGGTGGGCCCCACCAACCAGATCGAACGTGAACTGCAATCGCTCGGCGGCGGGGCGCTCCCGGTCACCGTGGTAGAAGCGCCAGAGGTGATCGACATGGGCGAGGCGCCGGCCATGGCCCTTCGCCGGAAGCGCCAAGCCTCGATTCTCGTCGCCGTCGAGACGATGCGACGGGGAGACGCCGACGCCGTCGTGGGCGCGGGCAATACGGGGGCCGCGATGGCCGCGTCCCTGCTGCGTCTCGGACGCATCGAGGGGATCGATCGACCCGCGATCGCCGCCGTCCTGCCGACCCTCCGCGGTCGCGCCATCTTGGTCGATGTCGGCGCGAACGTGGATTGCCGTCCCAAGCACCTGCTGCAGTTTGCCGTGATGGGAAGTGTCTACGCCAACAGGGTCCTCGGGATCGCAGAGCCCCGCGTGGGGTTGATGAGCAACGGCACCGAGGAGACGAAGGGGAACGAGGTAGTGATTCGCGCGGCTGAACTCCTCCGTTCCTCGGGGTTGCGCTTCACCGGGAACATCGAGGGTCGGGATTTCTTTGGTGGGGTCGCGGATGTTGCCGTCTGCGACGGGTTTGTCGGCAACCTCCTGCTGAAGTTTGGCGAAGGGTTGGCGCTCGGGATCTTCACGCTGCTGCGCGAGGAACTCAGCCGCGGCCTCCTCGTCCGCCTGGGCGTGGCGCTCGCCACCCCGCGGCTGCGGGCGCTTGCGCGGCGAATGGACTACACCGAATACGGCGGCGCCCCCCTGCTCGGGGTCAACGGCATCTGCATCATCACCCACGGGAGCTCGAAGGCGAAGGCGATCCGCAACTCCATCGCGCTCGCCGCCGAGACGGTCCGCGCGAGGATGGTGGAGGCGATTCGGACCGATATCGCCCGTCTCTCCTCCCTGAACTCGATAGCCCTCACCGAGATGCCCACGACCGGCGTGCCGGGGGAGACCCTGTGACCACGCCAGAAGCGGCGCCGACAGCCAAGACGCACCACACCAACGTCCAAGGGGGCGTGACGTGGACATAGGATCCACGATCGTCGGTCTGGGCCGGTACCTTCCCGAGCGGATCCTGACGAACGCGGACCTGGCCGCGACGATTGAGACGACCGACGAGTGGATCCGGACGCGAACCGGCGTCGAGGAACGGCGGATCGCCGCATCGTCCGAGGCCAGTTCCGATCTGGCCTACGGAGCGGCGCGGGAGGCCATCGCGGCGGCCGGGATCACCCCCTCCCAGATCGATCTCATCGTGGTGGGGACGACCACGCCCGACATGGTCTTCCCAAACGTCGCCTGCCTGCTGCAGCAGCGCCTGGGGACGCGGACGATCGGATGCCTCGACGTCTCGGCGGCGTGCTCAAGTTTTGTCTACGGACTGAGCGTCGCGCATGGGGCGATCGCGTCGCGGCAGGCCGAGACCGTCCTAGTCGTCGGGGCCGAAACGCTGTCCCGCATCACCAACTGGCGGGACCGCGCCACCTGTGTCCTCTTTGGAGATTGTGCGGGCGCCGCGGTGCTGCGGCCGGCCCGGTCCGGCCGCGGGTTTCTCTCGTTCTGTTTGGGAGGCGACGGCAGCGGGGGAGAGGCGCTGTGCTTGAGGGCGGGCGGCAGCCGCCGGCCCGCCTCCCGGGAGACGGTCGAGCGCGAGGAACACTACATTTCCATGAACGGACCCGAAGTCTACCAGTTCGCCGTCCGGGCGATCCCCGCGGCGGCAGGCGAGGCGCTGCGGCGCGCGCAGCTCGGGCCGGCGGATGTCGACTTCGTGATCCCGCATCAGGCGAACATCCGGATCATCGAATCGGCGGCGCGGCGGCTGCGCGTGCCTCTCGACAAATTCTTCATCAACGTCCAGCGGTACGGCAACACCTCGGCCGCCTCCATTCCGGTGGCGCTCTACGAGGCGGTGCAGCAGGGTCGTGTCGAGGATGGCCAGCTCGGCGTGTTGGTCACCTTCGGCGCCGGGTACACGTGGGGCGCATGCACGATTCGGTGGGGAGGAGCGGCGTGAGATTCGCCGCGGTCTTCCCCGGACAGGGCGCCCAGTACGTCGGGATGGGGCGCGAGATGGCCGAACAGTATCCCGAGGCCCGGGCGGTGTTCGAGCGCGCCACGGCGGCCGTGGGGTTCGATCTGTTCTGTCTTTGCGCGGAAGGGCCTCTGGAGTCCCTTCGCGCCACGGCGAACACCCAGCCGGCCATTCTCGCATCGAGCCTGGCGTGCTATGCAACCCTCCCGGTCGCGCCTGAGATCACGGCCGGGTTGAGCCTCGGCGAGTACACCGCGCTCGTGTGCGCCGGAGCGCTCGAACTCGAGGAGGCGGTGAGGCTGGTCCGGCTTCGGGGCATCTTTATGGAAGACGCCACCCGTGGGCGGGAGACCATGATGGTGGCGGTGATCGGCCTGAGTCCGCAGCAGGTTCGCGCGCTGTGCGAGGCGCACGGCCATGTCGGCGTGGTCGAGCCCGCGAACTTTAACAGCCCCGGACAGGTGGTGATGGGCGGGGACGCGGCGGCGGTGCGGGCCGCGGCGGCCGACGCTTCCCGCCTGGGCGCCCGCCGCGCTGTCGAACTCGCGGTGGGCGCACCGTTTCACACGAGCCTGATGCGTCCGGCTGCGGAGCGGCTCGCGGCCGAGCTTGAACGTGTGCCCATCAAGCCCGCCCGGATCCCTGTCGTCGCCAATGTCTCGGCCCGGGCGGTCCGGGACCCGGATGAGATTCGCCGGGCGCTCCTGGCCCAGGTGGCGTCTCCCGTCCTGTGGGAACAGTCGGTGCGCACGATGTACGACGCCGGGATCCGGTGCTTTGTCGAGATCGGACCAGGCACGACGTTGGGCGGGATGATCCGGAAAACGGTGGACGCGGCCACGTGCCACATCGAAAACCCGGCGTCCCGCGAAGAAGCGCTCGGCATGCTCCTGGGAGAGCAGGTCCGATGAGCCTGCCGGAGCATGTGGCCCTCGTCACGGGCGCTTCCGGGGGCATCGGATCGGCGGTCGCCGTCCGCCTCGCGCGCGAAGGCGCGGGGATCGTGATCCATTACGGCCGGAACGCCGAGGGGGCCGAGCGCACCCGCCGGAAGGTCGAAGAGGCAGGCGGAGGCGCCACGATTCTGCAGGGCGATCTCACGGTGCCCGAGGCGTGCCGCACGGTCGTCGAACAGGCCGCGGAATGGCGGGGACGGCTGGACATCCTGGTGAACAACGCCGGCCTGACCCGCGACGGGCTCGTCGTGCGCATGCGAGATGAGGACTGGCACGACATCATGGCGATCAATCTCCACGCCACGTTCTACTGTACGCGGGCCGCCTTGCGCGACATGCTGCGGCAGCGCCGCGGCCGGATCGTGAACATCAGCTCCATCGTCGCGGAGGTTGGGAACCCTGGACAGGCGAACTACATCGCCGCCAAGTCCGCCGTGATCGGCTTTACGAAGGCCGTCGCAAAGGAGGTCGCCGGGCGGGGGATCACGGTGAACGCGGTCGCGCCCGGGTATATCGAAGCGGGACTCACCGCGACGCTCACGGATGAGCAGCGGGCTCGGTTTGTCGATCACATTCCGATGGGGCGCACCGGCCGACCTGAGGAAGTGGCGGCCGCGGTGGCGTTCTTGGCGTCAGAGGAAGCCGGCTATATCACGGGGCAGATTTTGAACGTGGATGGCGGGCTGGTCATGAAGTAGGATGATCAGGGGGTGGTTGGGGGATGGCCGCACCAGCACCAGTGTTTGACCGCGTCAAGGCGATCGTCGCGGAGCAGTTGGGCGTGGAAGCCGATGAGGTGACGCCTCAATCGAAGTTCGTCGAGGATCTCGGAGCGGATTCCCTCGACGTCGTCGAGCTCGTGATGGCGTTGGAGGATGAGTTTTCACTCGAGATCCCCGACGAAGAAGCCGAGAAGATCTCCACCGTCGGCGATGCCGCCAAGTATATCGAGAGCCACGCCGAGGTCGCGAAAGAGTAGGCGTCTCGGCAGCGACAGGGCCGGGAACCACATGCGCAGGCGAGTGGCCGTGACCGGGGTCGGTATGGTCACCCCCATCGGGACCGGGAAAGATGCCTTCTGGGCAGGCCTGATGGAAGGGCGGTCGGGGGTGCGGCGCATCACCGCGTTCGACCCGGCGCCCTACGAGACCCAGATCGCGGGGGAAGTCCCGGACTTCGATCCCGCGACGTACATGGACCGCAAGGAGGTCCGGCGCAACGACCGGTTCGTCCAGTTTGCTTTCGCGGCCACACGGCTCGCCCTGGACGACGCCGAGTTTGCCATCACCACTAAGAACGCGGAACGGGTCGGGGTGATCATCGGATCGGGCATCGGCGGAGCGAAAACCTGGGAGGAGCAACACCAGGTCCTGCTGGAGCGGGGGCCGGCGCGGGTGAGCGCGTTCTTCGTTCCCATGATCATCATCAATATGGCGTCCGGCATCATCAGCATTCTTACGGGAGCGAAGGGACCGAACGTCTCTGTCGTCTCCGCGTGCGCCACGGGGGGACATGCGATCGGGGACGCCTTCCGGACGATCCAACACGACGAGGCGGACGCAATGATCTGCGGCGGGAGCGAGGCGGCGTTAACCCCCCTGAGCCTCGCGGGCCTCGGCGCGTCGAAGGCGATGAGCACCCGCAATGACGCGCCTGAGCGGGCCGTGCGCCCCTTCGACGCCCACCGCGACGGGTTTGTGCTCGGCGAGGGAGCGGGGGTCCTCCTCCTGGAAGAGTGGGAATGTGCCGAGCGGCGAGGGGCCAGGATCTACGCCGAAGTCGTCGGCTACGGGAAGAGCGCAGACGCGTTCCATATCACGCAGCCCGATCCGGAAGGCGATGGGGCGGCGCGGGCGATGCAGATCGCCCTCAAGGACGCCGGGCTCCTGGCGGGGCAGGTCGACTATATCAATGCCCACGGGACGAGCACTCCGTACAACGACAAGTTGGAGACGTTGGCGATCAAGCGCGTATTTGGAGCGGAGGCCCACCGCATCCCCATCAGTTCGACAAAGTCGATGACCTCCCACCTCCTCGGCGCCGCGGGAGGGGTCGAAGCGATCGCCTGCGCGCTCGCGATCGAGCGGGAGATGCTGCCCCCGACGATCAATTACGAGTTCCCCGATCCAGAGTGCGATCTGGACTACGTCCCCAACACCCCGCGGTCCGCTCACATCGACGTCGCGATGTCGAACGCCTTTGGGTTTGGCGGCCATAACGCGACCCTGATCTTGAAGAGGCCGACCTAGGGGTGGACGTCCCCGCGCGTCCGCTTGCCACGGCGCCGCCCGGACTTTCCGCCGGAGGGCCCGCGCCCTTCACGCCCGAACGCGAGGCGCTCCTCTCGGAACTCGAGGAAAAGCTGAACATCAAGTTCCGCGATCGATCCCTGCTGCACCTGGCCCTTGTCCACGGCTCGGCGGGCCCCGAGGGTCGGAGCCGCCACGGGGAAAACTATGAGCGCCTGGAGTTTCTGGGAGACTCGGTGCTCAACCTCGCCATCAGCGACCATCTGTACCGCATGTTTCCGACGCGGTTGGAAGGAGATCTGGCCCGCCTCCGGGCCGGCATCGTCAGCGAGCCCGCCCTCGCCCGCGTCGCCCGCGGCCTCGATCTGGGGCGATACGTGGTCCTGGGCCGCGGGGAGGAAAAGGGCGGGGGCCGGAGCCGCCCCGCACTCCTCGCCGACGCCTTGGAGGCCGTGCTGGGTGCCGTGTATGTCGACTCGGGCTATGGGGTGGCGCACTACTGCGTCACCCGCTGGTTCGGAGATGAATTGAGCCGGCTCGAGGAGCCGGGCGAAGGGGACTATAAGAGTCAGCTGCAAGAACTCGTGCAGCAGCTGGAACGCCGGCTCCCACGGTATCGGATCACCGGACAACGCGGGCCGGAGCACGACCGGGCGTTCGTCGCCATCGTCGAAGTGAACGGCCGTGTGCTGGGGGAGGGCCGCGGCCGGAGCAAGAAGGAAGCCGAACAGGTGGCGGCGCAGCGCGCCCTGGAGACTCTGAGGCGGAGCCGGGCGGGGTGAAGCACCTCTGGGCGCCCTGGCGGATCCAGTATTTCAAAGGCCCCCCTCCGGAAGGCTGCATCTTCTGCGTCCTTCCTCGCGACGGGCGCGATCGAGAGCATCATATCGTCTACCAGGGACAGCGGGTGTTTGTGATCCTCAACACGTTTCCGTACAACTCCGGACACGTGATGGTCGTGCCTCGCCGGCACGTGGCCGACCTGGGCGCGCTCGAGGACGGCGAAGCCCTTGAACTGATTCATCTCACGACGGCGGCGATGGAGGCGATCCGGGCGACGTACGGGGCCGAGGGTTTCAACGTCGGCGTGAACATCGGCCGGGCGGCGGGGGCCGGCATCGTCGACCACGTCCACCTCCACGTCGTCCCGCGGTGGGTCGGAGACACAAACTTCATGCCCGTGCTCGGCGAGACGAAGGTGCTTCCCGAGGACCTCTCGGTCACCCGCGACAGGCTCGCCAAAGCTCTTCCCGAAGCACTTGCCCGCCGGGCCACGAAGCCGGGAGTGAGCTCCGAAAGCCCCGGGTAACGTGGAACAGGCCGCGTCCCCCGCCGACCTCCGCCGGCTGTTCCTCCTGCGGCCGGACGTCGTCTTCCTCAACCACGGCTCATTCGGGGCCTGCGCCGCCCCCGTATTTGACGTCTATCAGCGGTGGCAGCTCGAACTTGAGCGGCAACCCGTCGAGTTTCTCCACTACCGGTTCAAGGATCTGATGCGGGCCGCGCGGGAGTCGCTCGCGGGGTTCCTCCGGGTGGACGCCGACGATGTCGTCTACGTGCCGAACGTCACGACCGGCCTGAATATCGTGGCCCGGTCGCTCGCGCTGCGGCCGGGGGATGAGGTGCTGACCACGGACCATGAATACGGAGCCCTCGACCGGACGTGGAGGTTCATCTGCGAGCGGCGAGGCGCCCGCTACGTGCAGGCGCGCCTCCCCCTCCCGCTGGAATCTCCAGACGATGTTGTGGACACGATCTGGGCGCAGGTCACAGCGAGCACGCGCGTGTTGTTCTGCAGCCATATCACCTCACCCACCGCGCTCATCTTTCCGGTCGAGACGCTTGTGCGCCGGGCGCGCGAGGCGGGCATCGTGACCGTCATCGACGGCGCGCACGCCCCCGGCCAAATTCCGCTCGACCTGGGGGCCCTCGGGGCGGACTTCTACGGGGGCAACTGCCACAAGTGGATGTGCGCCCCCAAGGGATCGGGCTTCTTGTACGCCCGGCGCGAGAGGCAGTCGCTGCTCAAGCCGCTCGTGGTGAGCTGGGGCTGGCCGTCTTCCTTTGTCGACGAGCAGCAGCGGCAGGGAACTCGCGACATCGCCGCGTTCCTCTCCGTGCCCGCCGCGATCGACTTCCTGCGCGAGCACAATTGGCCGGCGGTGCAGCAAGCGTGCCACACGCTCGCCCGGACCGCCCGGTCGGCCCTGGAGGCCGTGAGCGGCCTTCCCCCGCTCGCGGCCGACTCCGCCGCGTGGTACGCGCAGATGGTGAGCGTACCGGTTCCGCTCGCGGATGCCGAGCGCGCGCGGGCCCGCCTGTGGCACGAGTTCAACATCGAAGCCCCCGTGACCGCCTGGAACGGCCGGAGCCTCGTGCGGGTATCCGTCCAAGGCTACAATGCCCAGGCGGATATCGAGGCGCTCGTCGCGGCCGTGGCGCGCCTCATCGCCGAGGAAGAACGAAGATAGTCGGGGCCGTGCTATCATGAGCGTATGCGACGGCGTGTGCGCCTCGGCGTCGGCATCGCGGCACTGGCCCTCTGGGTGGGCGGGCTTGGCGGGGCTGCCGGGTCGCAGCCGGCGTCCGCCGGCTCGGATGGTATCTGGCCGGCGTTCCTAAGCGATCGCGCCGCGCGCAGGCTTGGCATAGGCCCGGGGGATCTCCTGGAGGTTGCGCTCCGGCCCACGGGTCCGTGGCAAACGGTCAGGGTGGTTCAAGTGTATCGCCCGGTCCGCTACCCGACCGATGTGGGGCGATCCCGGATCGATATCCGCCTCCACCTGCCCGACCTCCAAACCCTGGTCGGCCGCGGCGATGAGGTCGACAGCATCGTGGTGCGGCTCCGAACCCCAGCGCGCGCCGCCGCGGTGACGGCACGCCTAAACGCCGCCGCGTTCGGGGTCCGCGCGTACACGTCGGCCGATCTCGCAGCCCGCAACTCGAGCACCTTCGAGGTGATCACCCGCTTCCACCGGGCGATCGGGGTCGTGACCATCCTCGCGAGCTCCGTCTTTCTCTTGGCGATCATGACCCTCAAGAGCGAGGAGATGCGCCGTCAGGTGGGGGTGCTGCGCCTCATCGGGATCTCCCCGCGCACGGTCGCCGGGACGATGCTGGTCATCGCCACTGGCGTCTCGTTGCTCGGGACGGGGGTGGGCACCGGGATCGGCTATGTGCTCTCGCTGGCGATCAACACCTACTACCAGCATCTCTTCGACACGGACCTGATGTTCTCAACGATCACGCCTGGCCTCCTCGGATTCGCCACCGCGCTCTCGGTGGTGCTCGGGATCGCCGCGGGAGCATTCACGGCGTGGCGCCTGCTGCGGCCCGCCCCGCTGGAACAAGCCGGCCGCTAGGGACCACGGATGCCGCCGATCGTCTTTCTCGCCCTGCGGACGCTTGTGCGCGCCCCGGCCAGAACGGCGCTGGTCGTGCTGGGGTTGAGCGTCACGGGAGCGCTCCTCCTCGACATGACGATGCTCGCCGGTGGTTTGGAGGCCAGCCTCGGCACGGTGCTGAACCGGCTGGGGTTCGCCGTCCGCGTCGTGCCGCGAGGCACCCTCCCGTTCTCCGGGACGGCAGAGATCGCGGACGGCGATCGCCTCGCATCCGCGATCGCG
>DASSXJ010000251.1 GCA_035703895.1 bacterium
GCTCGCCACGACCACGAACGTGTTTGGCGGGAAGTACGTCTTGTAATACCGCGCGCGGACCTCCGCGATCTTCGCCCGGTACGCTAGGCTCGTCGTATATGTCGTCATCTTCACGACGTCGTCGAACGTCGCCCCGGCGGAGGCCAGGACCGCCTTGAGGTTTTCGAACACCTGCACCGCCTGGGCCTCGACGTCGCCTCTGCCGACGACCGCCCCCTCGGCGTCCTGCGCCACCTGACCAGCGAGAAACACCAACCCTCCGGCCTTCGCCGCGTGCGAGTACCCTGTCGTCTTGTGCACGCCCCGAACGGCCACATCCTCACGCCGCATATCCATCCCTCCCCGGTGAAACGGCTCGAGCAGCGCGTCGCCCCCGCTCGCGGCGACGGCGACACTCTGACGGGCTGTTCAATCTGCGCGGCCCGGACCCCTGGCGTTGCAGCCAATGAGCGCGGCTTCCTCTCCGAGGCTGTCCTGGCTGCCATCCGGGACAGCGCACGAGTGCAGGCGAGCTCCGCGCCTGTCAGTTCCTAGTCTCATCCAACGTCCGTTCGATACGCACGCTGGCCTAAAAGCGAAACGCTTTCGGAACGGCCTGTCTGATACGGAATAACCGTCTCGTCCATGACGGTGATGTGCGCTTACACAAGCATCGTCATAAGGGGAGGGGAGATTATGTGTCGTTTGGTGACAGCCGTGCTTCTCGCGGGGGTTTTGCTTATGTCGATGTACGTCCCCACAATGTCCTACGCGGCCAGCCATGGTGGAACCCATGGCGGCGGTGGGGGAGGTCATAAATCTGTCCCCCTGAACGATCCCGGCATGTTAACGTACGCGCTTGTGGTTGGAATTAGCATTGCCTCTGTTGTGGTGATGTTGACTGGGCGGGTACCGAAGGACCCGTAAAGCGTCAACGATTACCAGCACGAGGGCGGGAGCGGGTCAAGGCGTTCTGACTCGCTCTCCCCTTTTTGTCCTTCGCGCGGTCGTCTCCCCACTCCAGCCGTGAGGTATCCCACGGGCCTCATTCGGGAATCCCGCGGACGTGGACGCGTGAGCCGCCCATGATCCAGGACCACCCCGAACCGCCGACGGGTACCTCGTCGACATTGTTTACCGTTCGGATTTGGACAGAATCCTTCGACGGCGAAGCCGAGTGGCGCGGCAAAGTGCAACACCTGCACAGCGGCGGGGCCGGGTACTTTCGCGGCTGGCAGATGCTCGTGGAATTTATCGAGGCGATCGTGACGAGACGGGCCGAGCGCGGGGGGCACGAACAGTCATGAACGGCTCGATGGGGGAGGAGCCAAGGGTCTCCCCCGATGGCAGGCTGTGTGGGGGTGGGACGATGACGCGGTGGACGCGGAAGGTGTTCTTATGCGCGAGTCTGGTCGGGATGATGGCGTCCCTGATCGGGGCGGACCTCTATCGCGCGCAGGCGCAGCCGGTCACGGGGCTGGATGCCAATCCCTTCCTGGATCTCTTCCCTTCACTGCGGACCGCGCCGGCCCCGGATTGGCTCCAGCCAGGGACAAGGCTCACGTACTACAGCATCGCGGGCTCTATTGTCGGAGGAAAGCACCGGTACATCGAAGATCCTCAGGGGAACTGGCGGGACCCGATCACAGGCAAACACTACCGGCAAGAGGAAGTCGCGGGCGGCGGGGGCGGCGTCTCGGGACACGGGTACACGCAGATAAATATTGCGCTGCTGAACAGGGCCGTCGCCCTACTCGATGTTCGCAGCTACGGGATCACCGGGACCAGCGGGCCGCCCGTGATCCTCTCGCAGGCCGGGGCCGTTGGATTGCCGGGAGCGGGAGGAGACTTCTGGCTGAACCCCAGCGTCCTCCGCGGGCTCGCCGGTATCAACTCGACGAACCTGAAGATCTTCCTCGGCCCGTACCAGATCAATGGCCGGCGCTACAAAGCCGTCTGGATACACTCCGGAGGCGCAACGTGGGTCTATGACACCAACACGGGGGTCCTGCTGCACAGCGGGAGCGAAGGTCACGGTGCCGACATCCAGGGGCCGCTCGCGCGGGGAGACTCCCGCCAGGGCGCCACGTTCATTGGTCAAAACACCCTGGTGGACATGCGCACGACGCACCTTCCGTGGGCGTTTGCGGGGGCTCCAGACTGGGTGGCGCGCGTCAGAGTCCTGCGTTACCAGGGCTCAGCGGGTGTGCACGTCCCCGGGTCGCCGATGTTTCCGACACCGATCTCCACAACATACGAGCGGCGGGACGGCGGCGCCAACTGGGTCCGTTACCGGCAAACGGTCGTCCAAGCCGCCCCGAGCGGGCTCCCGCCAAACACCGCGCAGGCCGAGCTCGTCTTCGGTCCCGCCCAACTAGGCGGGCTCTGGATTGCGCCGAGGGCGCTGGCCCAGCTGCGCAGCGGCCAGATCTTGGATGCGGACCCGGTGACGCGCGTGACCGCCTCCGTGGGGCGGATCGGCCGGATCCCCTCAGGGCGCGTGGCCGTCACCATCACGGAGTCGGGCGCGGGAGAACAGATCGACTATGCCTATGACGCCAACAGCGGGATGCTGCTGTCGGTCCACACCTTCAACCGGGTGCTCAACGCGGAGATCCAAATGAGCCTCGTCTCCGCTCAGTAGGGCGGCACACGGGGCCAGTGATCTTTTGGGGAAGAGGGGTGGTGGGGATGAAGGGTGTGGGGACCATTTGGCTCATCGCGTTGGTGATGGGATCGGCCGTCGTGGCGTACGCCGCCATCCCGAATGATGGGGGGCGCACCTGGAAGACGAATCCTGAGGCCTACCGCCTCGGCTTTGCCGCCGGTGGGGCCGACATGCTGGCAATGCTCGACACCGACTTCCGGTACAAATCCCTCGCTCTGCAACAGAGCCAAATCCGCTCCATGTCGGAATGCGTGGCCCGAGAGGCCAGCCTGAGTGCACTACAGAACGCTGTGGAAGAATACATCGTCAAGAATCCGCTCCCCCCGCCGCCCCACTCCCCCAAGGACTTTCCCGTTGTGACGGCCGATCTCAGCGACGTGCTCCTCGAATGCAAACGAAGCGGACCGGCTTCGGGGGGCGCGAGAGCGAGCGAAGTCGGATATCGCACAGCGGACAAGCTGCGGATCGGAGGCGTTGGGCGCCATGCAGCACGCGCGTACGTCACGGAAGCGGAGTGGAGCCCCGCGGCTCCACCTGCATTCCGGAACGGGTACGTCGCGGGCGCCGCAAATATGCTGCGGCAGGTGGCAAGCCTTCTGCAAAAGGAGCCGGCGGACGAGGTGCGCCAGAAGGTACAAAAGGCCGGCGCGTGCGTCGGGTCCAAGTACAACACGCTCGCGACGCTGCACGGCCGTCTGGACACAGAAGTCAGCAAAGATGTGGCGGGCGGCCACAACTACACCATCGCGTCAACGCTGTACGTCGTGCTCGTCGATTGCCGTTAACGGCGGGCAACCCATGGTGACCACAGACCGCACGGTTTTCCCTCGACCCTGGACTTGCGCGCATCACCGGCATGTAGCGGCCCCGCCCATGCCGAAGTGTGCGAGATCGGACGGATGGCCGGGTGCAGGCGGCCGTCGGTTGCCGACGGCGATGACGGGTGGGGCATGTCAGAACGGGCAGACCGCAACCGTAGGAGTCCTCAAGAACCGGTCGGGGTATCCATCCGGCTGTTAGGCGGCTTTCAGTTGCTGAAAGGCGAACAGCCGTACCACCGGCATGCCTCCGGTCGAGCGGTCTCACTCCTGGCCTTGCTGATCCTGAAACGGAGTATCCCGCAGTCCCGCGCGGCTCTGGCCGGGCTGCTCTGGCCGGACACGGACGAGGGGCAGGCGCGGACCAACCTCCGCAAGCTCATCTTCGAGTTACGGCGTCTGCTCCCTCGTACCTCCTCCCTTCGGCTCGACCGCGACACGCTGGAATGGGCCGCGGACTCGGAATGCGACGTGGACGTGGAAGCGTTCGAGCGGATCGCGGCCCACGCCGCATCGATGGAAGAGCTGGAAGCCGGGATCGCGCTCTACCGGGGAGACCTGCTTCCCGGCTGCTACGATGAGTGGATCCTCGCCGAGCGTGAGCGCCTGGGGCAAGTGTACGCCAGCCTGCTGGAGCGCTTGGTCGCCGCGTTGGAGGCGCGACGCGCATTCCGGCCGGCGCTTGCCTACGCCGGGCAGCTGTTGGGCCGCGATCCGTTGCGGGAGGAGACCTACTGCCTCTTGATGCGGCTGCACGGCCACCAACGAGATCGAGCGGGCGTCACCCAGGTCTACCGGCGGTGCGTCGCGATTCTGCGCAAAGAGCTCGACGTGCCGCCGAGCGCCGCCACCGAGGAATTGTATGCCAGGCTCAGCGGCGCCGGAGCCGAGCCGCACGCCCCTGTGTTGACG
>DASSXJ010000252.1 GCA_035703895.1 bacterium
ATGCGCTCCGAGGTTTCCCCATCTCGATCCTGTTGGACGGGGAAGTCATCGTCATCAACGACAAGGGACAACCCGACTTCGAGGCGTTGCAGACACGACTAAGACCCCGGAACGGGAAACCCCCCGGCCATCTCTGCTACATGGTTTTCGACTGCCTGCACGTCAACGGTCATTCGTTGCTCTTACGCCCCCTCGAAGACCGGCAGGCCGTCCTTTGGGAACTGCAACACGCCCTTCAGTCCGACGCCGTGAAACTCACCGAGGGATTCCCCGCTGCAAAGAGTGCGCGCCTGATGAGGGCGTGTGCCATCATGGGTTTGGAAGGCATCGTGGTGAAGCGTAAGGGGAGCATCTACCGGCCCGGATTTCGGAGCCCTGACTGGATCAAGGTCCCCATTCATCACCGGGAGGAGTTCGTGGTCTGCGGTTATCTCGCCAGCCGTCCCAATCACCTGAGTTCGCTGATTCTGGGGCAATACGACCGAGAGGGGAACCTCGTCTATTCAGGGCTGGTGGGATCCGGCTTAACCAATGAGACGCGATTGGTCATCCTCCGGGAACTCGAGACCGCGCAACGGAAAACCTGCCCGTGCTCATCCGTTCCAGACCTGCGCGACCACTACGGCGAACTCCGTACGGATCTTCCGCCTCATTGGGTGCGGCCCACACTGGTGGTCGAAGTGGAATACCGGCAACGGCGGAAGGACGGCCTGCGCCACGCGGCCCTGAAGGGCCTGAGGCCGGAGAAGAAGCCAGGCCTGATCCGTCGATCGCCCCTCGGCGAACACGACCCTTTCTGATCGCTCGCTGCCTCTACGCGTTCAGAAAACTACCACGGCCGATTCTCGCCCGCCTTGCCGGCCAACACGTAAAAGATACGAGCGGAGGCCCACGGAGGAATCCACTGCCGCAGAAGAAAAGAAGCCAAGGGTTTCCGACCCGGTGAACGGGGAGAAGGAGGGCAGAGGTGTCTTGCTCGGCGCGTGGCCCCCTCGGCGCCCTCCTCGTCGTCTGCGCCGCCGTTGTCCAAGCGGCCTTGTTGGCTATACCGTCGCCTGTGGGCGGGGCCGCCGCCGCGCTCCGCACGGTACGTATCACGCTGTCCACTGCCAGTTCGTCCAATGCGGGCGTCTATGTGGCCGATGGCCTTGGCTACTTTGCGGCCCAGGAACTCCGGGTAGAGTTCCTCAACCTAGGCGGGTCCGCGTCGGAGCTCGCCGCTTCCCTTGCCACCGATCGGGTCGACATCGCCGATGTCGGCGTCAACCCGGCCATGTTCAATACGGTCAGGGCGGGCGGTTTCAAAGTCGTGGCGGACAAAGGGGCGCTGCTGAAAGGTTGGGGGTATATCTCGATCATTGTGCGCAAGGACTATGCGTCTCGGATCAAGGGGCCGGCGGACCTAAAGGGCCTGTCGATCGCGATGACGCCCCCAGGTCTCGGCACGGCAAACGGCTTCGCCTTGTCGGTCTATCTTGCGCGTGCGTCATTGACGCCTGAAGACGTCCATATCCAGCCGATACCGTTCCCCGCGCAGATCGCCGCGCTCAGTAATAAAGCGGTGCCCATCGCGATGATGACTGAACCATTTGCCACGCAGGCGATCAAGAGCGAGATCGGCGTCCGGTTGATCACCGTCGACGAGATCGTCCCCGGCCAGCAGGTCGGAACCATTGCCTACGGCTCCCGCTTTCTCGCCACCCACCGGGACTGGGCGGAGCAGTTCATGATCGCCTACATACAGGGCATCCGAGCCTACAACGCAGCGATGGCGCGCGGCGTGGAGAAAGCGCGCATCATCCAGATTTTGACACAATGGACCCCGATCAAGGATCCCGGATTGTGGGCCGAGATGATCCCGGCAGGGTTGAACCCGACCGGCAAACTCAACGTCGAGAGCATCCAGCAGGCGGAGAATTTCTTCCATCAGATCGGGCTTGTGCCGGACCCGCCGGCGCTCAGTACGTTCATCGACCATTCCTTTATCGATCATGCGAATCAGGTACTCGGGCCACCGGTGCCATAGGCGGGGACGAGCGTGAACGCGGCCGAAGCCTTCGTCGCCACACTGCGCGCAGCTGAGGTTGGCATGCTCTTCGGCCTGCCCGGTTCGACGGAGGCGGCCTTGTTGGAAGCACTGCGCGCGGACGGGAGGCTGCGCTATGTGCTCGCCCTCCACGAGAGTGCCGCCGTCGCCATGGCGGACGGCTATGCGCGTGCCAGCGGCCGGGTGGGAGTCGTTGGGCTTCACACTTCCGTCGGCACGATGAATGGCATGAGCCAGATTTTCAACGCGTACCATGATCGGTCGCCGGTCGTGGTAACGGCTGGGCACAAGGACCGGCGGGTCCTGGCAGAGGACGGGTTCTGTGCCCTTCCGGAATTGGCGTCGCTCCTGCGTGGCTTCACCAAGTGGTCCTGGCAGAGCCTCTCGGCGGAGGCCGTCGCGTCGGATCTCGCCCGAGCGCTCCGCGTGGCGGTGGCCCCGCCCCCGGGGCCAACCTACCTCGCCGTGCC
>DASSXJ010000253.1 GCA_035703895.1 bacterium
CATCTTGATCGTCAGCGTTCGGTGGCACCTGTTGCCATCTTCTGGGTCTGGAACGCTACCGACATTAGTGCTCCCGTCCATCACGCTCGCCTGGCTGTCCCTCGCCACCATCGCGCGGATGAGCCGGTCGGCCGTGCTGGAAGAGGCAGGTCGTGACTACGTGCGGACCGCGCATGCGAAGGGAGTATCGCCCCGGCGCGTGGTCGTCGCGCACCTGCTGCGGAATGCCGCGATCCCTATCCTGACGATCGCGGCCCTCGACATCGCCAACCTCCTCGGCGGGGCGGTGATCACGGAGACCATTTTCGCCTGGCCGGGAATCGGGAGGCTGGCGGTCGAGGCGATCCTGTCCCGCGACTACACAGTCGTGCAGGCCGTGGTGATCGTGGGCACGGCGGTCTTCATCCTCACCAACCTGGTCACAGACGTGCTCTACGGTTTCTTGGACCCGCGGATCGAGCTCGCCGGGGCGCCATCGTAGCCCGGCCACCGACGGTGCCTGCCGCATCTGCGGCGGCAAGCCCTTTCGACGCCGGCGGAGAGCCTGTACGGCGTCGGCGCAGACGGCTGCCGCTCGCGGGTAATGCCGGGATCGGGGTTCTCATCATTGTCGCTCTCGCAGCGCTCGCGGCACCGAACGTGGCGCCCCGAAACCCCCTGGCCCAGAGCCTCGCCGATCGCCTGATGTCGCCGGGGGCGCGCGGGCCTCACGGTGAGGTGTTCTGGCTCGGGACGGATGGATTGGGCCGCGATGTCCTCAGCCGGCTGATCTACGGGGCTCGCGCCTCGCTTGCGGTGGCAAGCCTCGCCGTGGCGTGCTCCGGCGCGCTCGGCGTTTTCTTGGGGCTCACGGCCGGATATTATCGCGGCTTGGTAGGCGCGGTGTTGATGCGGTTCGTGGATCTCGTGCTGTCCATTCCCTTCTTGCTGCTTGCCATCGCGGTCGTTGCCGCGCTCGGCCCCGGCTTGGAGCACACCGTGCTTGTCCTAGGGCTCACTCGGTGGCCGCGGTACGCGCGGGTCGCGTTCGCGCAGACCCTCGCCGGCCGGTCGCGGGAATTCGTTGAAGCGGCCCGCGCCCTCGGCGGTACGGATCTTCGCGTCATGCTGCGCCACGTGCTGCCTGAGGTGCTCCCCTCCGTCATAGTCGTCAGCACGTTGGAGATTGGCCTGATGATCGTCTACGAGGCGGCACTTTCGTTCCTCGGTCTTGGCGTTCAGCCGCCGACGCCCAGTTGGGGCAACATGCTCGCCGATGGGCGCGCCTACCTGGCGACGGGGTGGTGGCTGGCGACGTTCCCGGGCCTCGCGATCATGATCACGGTGCTCGGCGCCAACCTGCTTGGCGATGCGGTGCGAGACCGGCTCGACCCCCGCGTGCTGTGATTGAAGGAACATATCCGCGGGCTCAACGAATAAGCGTTAGGGATCCCCCTCGCAGAGGTGAAGCCAATCGAGTACCGTCAGTTGGGACGCTCGGGGCTGCGCGTGTCCGTGTACGGCCTCGGATCTGACGGTATCGATCGAAGACCACGCCGGCCTGTACGCCATCCCGATCTTCGATGATGCATTTCTCGCGACGTTCGAAGATCTCGAGCCGCGTGAACTCACGGGCGTAATCCGGGTCGCGCGCACCTGCGAACAGCGGATCGCTGCGGGCGACATCCTGCCTCCGGAGGTGGTCGAGCGGACGCCTTGGCCCGAGCGCGTGGGTCCGCGACTCGCCCGGGCCAGGGACCGCGTCCGGGCCACCCTCGCCGGTTTGGCGGGTTGACCGTCCTCTATCGTCTGACTGGCCGCTCGGCGGGTTTCGCCAACGCGGGCGCGACCTCACGGAGCAGCAAGTCGAGCTGGCCGCGCTGATCCCATGAGGTCAGCCTCACCGTGATCTCCTGCACGCCCGCGTCGAAGTACGCTTGGAGCTGCTTGATGCACTGCTCCGGAGTGCCGGCGGCCGTCCACGCCTCCACGAACGGCCGCGAAAAGTTGGCCGTGTAATAGGCATTCAGGAACTTCGTACTCTCCTCCAGGGCCGCGTCTCGATCGGGTCGGATGTTGATGTTGTGGTAGAGGATGTTCCCGAGCGCATCCGGATCCCGCCCCTCCTCCCGTGCCATTCGCCGAATGATCCCCCACTGGTCGGCGAACACGGCCGGTGGAATCTTGTTCGTCATCCAGCCATCCGCCAAGCGGGCCACCCGCCGGAATGCTCGGTCCACGGTCCGCGCATCCACCGCCTGCCCCACCTTGTACGTGACCGTCGTCGGGTTGTTGGCGATCCAGATCGGCACGGGCTTCTGCACGGGGCGGGGCTCGATCGTCACGCCGTCCACCTGGTAGTGCCGCCCCTGATGCGTCACGCGCTCCTCGTTGAGCAGCCGGCGAACCAGCACGATCCCTTCCTCGAGGCGGCCGATCCGCTCTCCGGCGAGGATGCCCATTGTTCGGTGCTCGAGCGCCTGGGCCGCGCTCATCTCGTTTCCTCCTCCGAGACATGCGATCAACAGCGCGCGTCCTTTGGACAGGACGTCCAGGCTCGCCCACTGATAAGCCAGAAGGACAGGGTGGCGATGCGCGAACGTGGCCATGCAGGCGACGCCGAGGCGGGCCCGCCTGGTGCGAGCGGCGAGCGCGCCGAGAAGGACGATGGACTCGAGCCGCGGCTTTGCGAGGATACTATCCCCCACGTGGAGGCTCTGGAATACCCCCGAGGTATCCGCCAGCTCGCCCAACGCCAGTAGTTCGTCCGACGTGATCGCGCCCAGGAGAACGCCTCGGTTCGGCAGGGTCAGACCCAAAGCCCCCATGTGTCGCCTCCTCTTCAGACCCTCAGCCTGGATCGCACATGTGGAATCTCTGACGTGGGTTGCCGTATGCCGTAGCGGTTCGTCACTGGCGAGCAGGGAACCTCGGAGCCACGGCGGAATTGTGCGGCGCCTCCTCGTTGGGGCCGAACGTCAGGATGATCGGCGGCCCGGGACACGTTGTTACTGACGGGTGCGGAAGCATGGCATCCCAGCTATCCGTGGGGGAGGGGTCGATGCGTCTGGGCTTCGTGTCCGCATGCGTGCTGCTCACCGGTATCCTGGGGCTCGCTCCGCAGCCCCCGCTCCAGGCGCAGTCACTCCCGGTGATCCGGGTGCCGATTCTGGCCTCCGGGATCACCAGCGTGTTGCAGGTGGTCTCGAATGAGCGGCACCTGGACCGGGCGCACGGCTTCCAGTTCAAGACGTCCGCGCCCTACGAGTCGCTCGACGCATACTACGCGGATTTTCTTGCCGGCCAGTTTGATGTCGAGGGCGGGATCTCGGAGAGCTACGCCGTGCGGTTCCTGCGCGGGGCCCCCGTTCAGCTGATGGCCACGCTCGTCAGCGCGGGCGCCTCCCTCCTGGCAAAGGATCCTGCGATCTCCACGGTTGCTGCGCTCCGGGGGCGCACCCTCGCGGCGCCGCTCACCTCAGGCCGGTACGTGATCCTGCGAGGATTGCTCCTCAAGTACTACGGGTTCGATCTCGAGCGAGACGCCAAAGTGATCGGCGTGCCCAATCCGAGCGCGGGTATCACGTTCGTCCTGGCGGGTCGGGCCGACGCCGCGTTGTCCTGGGAACCGATCGTCAGTTCCGCCCTCCTTCAGAATCCCGCGCTGCGGCTCGTCCTGGACACTCGGATCGAGTATCGTACCCGGACGGGACGCGAGCTCTACCAGGTCGTTCTGGCCGGGCAGCGGGATGCGATCCGCGGAAACCCCGTCCTCATGCGACAGGTGATTGCCGCCTACCGCGACGCCGCCGAGTTCATGCAACGCGACCCAGATGCCGCAGCCACCCTCGTCGCCCAGCACTCAGATATCTCGCGGGACGCATTCCTCCAGGCGGTCCGCTCCCGCCGCATCGCTTTCGCCGTCCAATCGTTTACCGATCCGGTGGCGCGGCGGGCGATCCTCGACGAGTTCGCGATTTTGGAAACCCTGAAATTCATTCCAAACGGCATCCCCGATGAGTTCTTTGCCCGCTTCTAGCCCGGGGCGCCCCGCAGCCCGGACCCTGAGCGCGCGAGTCTTCCGGCCTGGCGAGGAATCATGAACGGCGGCATCCGCCACCCCCCAGGTGTGCTCCTGGGGACGCTGCGGGGCTGGGGGGATACGTTGATCGTTGTCCTCGCCATCGTCGTGGCGCTCCACGTCGGCAGCCTCTTTGTGCCAAGGTATATCCTGCCGACGATTCCCGAGATCCTGCGGGCGACCGGACGCATCCTCACCGGCGACACCCGCGATATCGCCACGACCCTGCTGCGGTTGTTCGAAGGAGTTCTCGCCGCGTTCTTGCTGGGGTCCCTGCTCGGCATTGCGATGGGGGCGCTGCCCGCGGTCGCGCGCTTCGCGAGGCCATTCCTCAACATCCTCGTGGCCATTCCCGCGCTCAATTGGATCCTGTTTGCTGTGCTGTGGTTCGGGGCTGCGGAGGTGCGCGTCTTCTTCGTCGTGGTGATCATCTCGCTGCCGTTCTATGCCCTCAACGTCTATGAGGGCATTCGCGGGTTGCCCGCCGACCTCCTCGAGGCGGTGGAAGCATTCCGGCCGACGCGGGCGCAGACGGTGCGTATCCTGCTCGTGCCGCACACGGTTCCGTACATCATCATGACTACCAAATCGGTGCTCGGCTACGCGATCCGCATCACGATCTTCGCCGAACTGATCGGCACCGCGGTCGGCATCGGCGCCAGGCTCAATGCCGCCCAGTCACAATTTAAGATCGATGCCGTTTTCGCGTGGACCGCGATCCTGGTCCTCATCAACGTCGTGCTTCAGGCCGGTTTGGAGGTGGTGGACCGCCGCCTGCTGCGTTGGCGGCCGGAGCAGACAGTCCGGTGATACCATCGGGGGAGATGCCCGCGCCGACCCCCGCCGTGACGGTGCGCGATGTCTGGAAAACATTTGGCGACATTGTGGCCGTGCAGGGACTATCGTTCGCGGTCCTGCCTCGCGAGATCGTGGCAAGTGTCGGCGTCACCGGGGCTGGGAAATCGACGGCGCTGCGGATGGTGATGGGGTCAATTGGAGCAGACCGCGGAGAGGTCAGGGTGCTCGGCCACGATCCGGTTCGCGAGCTGGCGGTGCTTCGCGGCAAGATCGCTCCGGTGTTTCAGACGGACCGCCTTCTGCCGTGGCGGACCGCGCTTGAGAACGCCGCGCTCGGCCTTGAGATCCTCGGGGTGCCGCATCAGGAGCGTATCGAACGAACCCGGGAGTGGCTGGTCCGGCTCGGGCTCAGGAACGCGACGGGCCGCCTCCCGCACGAACTGTCGGGTGGCATGCGCCAGCGCGTGAGCCTGGCCAGGGCATTCGCGCTCGACCCTCAGGTCTTATTGCTCGACGAGGCCTTCAGCCATCTGGACGAAGTCACTGCCGCGAGCGTGCGGGCGGACTTCCTCGCGCTCGTTCGGCCGCTCGGCACCGCTGTGCTGCTCGTCACCCACAGCGTCGCGGAGGCCGTGGAGGTCGCCGACCGCGTCCTCGTCTTCGGCCGCCCCGCGCATGTTCTCGCCGAGATCCCGATCACTCCGGACGTCCGCGGGGACCCGATCGCCCGCGATCGGGTCCACCGGGAGATCCTTGCTCAGATTGAAGCAGCGATATAATCGACGCCGAGATGGCCAGCCCGGATCCTAGACGCGCTCCCACCTCCAGATCTTGTGTTGCAGCGGGCCGCCATTGCCTTCCATTTTGAACCCATCGCCTAACAAGTTGACCAATCCCTGGGGCCGTAGCAGGGCCTTTCCATCGCTAAACTCACCGACGGGTTTCCAGAATGCTGCAAACTCCTTCTTCCCTTCGCGTACCCTCAGGGAGCGCTCCGCATAGAAAGCAGGATCGTCAAAGGCAGCCTGATATACAAACACGATCTGGTGACGCAGTTGACCGTTTGTTAGGAAGACGTTCTCGATAACGCCAAGGCGGTCGACATTTCGGATCTCCGCGCCGAGTTCTTCCCTGATTTCACGAACAACGCAGTCGTAGGTCGTCTCTCCGAGTTCAACCGTGCCCCCGGGCAGCTTGTAGCTTGTCTGGTCGGTGTCGCGCTCAACGTGCTCAATGACGAGAAGCCGGTCTGCATGTCCAAAGGCGCATACGGCCTTGACCTTTACGCCTTTCCCGACCCGGCCGGCCTCCCCCACTGCCTACTGGACCTTTGTCGGCGCGAATCTCATCGACGCCGTCCGGTGGAGCATCTGCACGGACGTTTCACGACGCCTGCGAAGCATGACGTGTACACTTCGCTTGAGTTTCGGCGGGTAGACACTACATCCTCCATCTGGCGCCCACGTACACCCGAACCGTCCGCATTTCTTCACACACCTTTTGCATTTGGCCGCCGCCGTCCCCGGAACACCCTGACCCTTGTTCACCTCGGGTAGCGAAGGCAGGGGGCGGCACTGGAAAACCGCTATAATACGGTTGCGGGAAATGAGGAAGGCTTCGACAAATCCAAGTGTGAGAGGGCGTTCGCCATTTTGGATGAGGCTTCTCCTGGGTCGGCAACCGAACGGAAAAGAATGCGCGCCGATGAGCCGTGGCCTGAGGCCGGGCGAAGAATCCTACGGGTCCACTTTCTGGGTATGTTGGCAAACGAAGACGCCACCCGCAGGGGAAATGACATTGAGGCGCTCCATGACATGCGCGTCGCGAACCGCCGCCAGAGGGCCATCTTCCGAATCGTGGCGCCGTATTTCAAGCGCGAAGCGATTCGCGCATTTCGAGACGAATTGCGGACGCTGGCCGGGCGTCTGGGCGCCGTGCGCGATCTCGACGTGTTGATTGACGCGGCGGACGACTATCGACGGCCTTCGGGCGTCGACACCCCGTCGGCGCTCGAGCCCTTGCTTGACGAGTGGCGCAAACGGCGTGCCACTGCCCGCGATGAGTTGTTGACGTATCTGAATGGCGACGACTATCGGGCGTTGATACAACGGTACATGGTATTTCTTTCGTCAACGGGCGCCGGGGTGAAAGAAGCCGCCCCTGGCGGCCCACCTCAGCCCAGTCTTGTCCGGCACATCCTGCCCGCCAAAATTTGGAGGCAATACGGCAAGGTGCGGGCCTATGAGACGGTGCTGGAGCAGGCGTCCATCAAGACGCTCCATGCTCTACGGATCGAAGGGAAACGCCTGCGATATTTGCTGGAATTCTTTAGCGAGCTGCTGGGGCCTGACGCGGCCGAGGCCACTGAGGCGTTGGTCGCTTTGCAAGATCATCTTGGCGAGCTGCATGATTCAGATGTAGCGATTGGGCTCCTTCGTGATTTCTTAATGCGCGGCGCGCAACCCCCCCCAAGCCCGGTGGTGGCCGACTCCGTCGGACGATACCTCAATGTCAAACTGGCCCGGCTGCGTACCCTTCAACGCACGGTCAAACGGCCGTGGCGGCAAATAACCCGCAAACGCTTTCGAAAATTATTGGCCCGGATGGTAGCGGAACTCTAGTAGGTCGGACGCTCAGAGGGCCCCCAGCGCACGGAGGATCTTGGGGCGGACGAGCCAGTCGAGCCGACCCCCCAGCGCCGGCGGCCCGGGCACGTCGACGTACGCCACCCCGCCCTTCCGGAGGGTGAACCGATCGCCGGCCGCGCTCCCCAACAATCGCGCCAGGAGCGCCGAGAGCATCGGCTCGTGCCCAACGATCGCGATCGTTTTATCTGTGGCATACCGCGACAACGCCACGAGGATCTCGTCGGGGCTCCCGCGGACGAGGGCCGGCTCGGTGGTCGGGCTGATCCGGCCCCAGGCTTTGGCGGCGATTTCGGCCGTGTCCGCGGCCCGAGGAAGCGGGCTCGTGAGCAGCACGTCGGGACGCCCGCAGATCTGGACCAAACCGCGCGCCGCCTCCTTGAAGCGCCGCTTCCCGCTCTCGGTGAGCGGGCGCTCGTCATCCGGTACGTCCGGCGTTCCCCGAGGGACGGCAATTGCGTGGCGTATGATTACGAGCTTCACGGCGTCCTCCGCGAGTTGGTTCTCCCGCCTCACTATAGCAATGAGCCCACCGGGGGGCAATGCGCTCGGGAGGCTAATTACCTGCCGTCCGCGGCTTGACGCCGGCCTTACGGGCGGGATACCCTATCGTGGGCGGACGTCTCCGCGCTCGATCTTCGTTACCGTCCGGCATCATGTTGGCTTCCGACCGATGTACGAGGTGTAAGGTTATCGGCGAACGTCTTGAGGCGTTGAGAGTAAGGAGGTCCTTATGACCGACGGATCCCTCACCCCCACGGTCGGTATCCGCTGGGGCGTCCGGGATGATGTGGCTTCGCGCGACCCTTCGACGTTGGCCTTCAGCGTCGCCGCCCCCCAGGCATTCGTCAATCGTGAGTTGTCGTGGCTCGAGTTCAATCGGCGCGTGCTCGAGGAGGCGGAAGACCCGACGGTGCCGCTCCTCGAACGCGTAAAGTTCCTGTCGATCTTTAGCTCCAACCTAGACGAGTTTTTCATGATCCGGGTCGCCGGGCTGAAGCGACAGGCGCCCGCCGGCGCAGAGGCTGCCGAAGCCGATGGACTGACCCCCGCCCAGACGCTCTCGGCAGTCTCCCAACGCGTGCACGAACTGGTCCAGATGCAGCATCGGTGCTTCCTGCGGGACATCCTGCCCCTGCTTTCTGCGGAGGGCGTCGAGATCGTGCGACCAACGGAGCTCTCCCAGGCGCAAGCGCAGTTTGTCGATGAGTACTACCATCGAATGCTGCTGCCCGTGGTGATGCCCCTGGCGATCGATCCAAGCCATCCATTCCCGCGCCTTGTGAACCGGGCACTGTACCTGGTCGTCTCGCTGCGGGCGTCGGCGCCATCGGCGCTCCCTCCCGCGGCTTTGGCGGTCGTTCACATTCCGGCCCAGGTCGTCCCTCGCTTCGTCGCGCTCCCTGCGCCGAAGGGCAAATATGCGTTCATCCTTCTCGAGGACGTGATCCGTCTCCACCTCCCTGAGCTCTACCACGGGTATGAGATCCTCTCGTGTCAGACGGTCCGGGTGACACGCGACGCCGACATCCAGCTCCCCGAAGCGCAAGCCGAGGACCTGCTGACCGAGGTCGAGGCGGGCCTGCGGCAGCACAAGAGGGGGGCCGCCGTGCGCCTCCAGTACGACCCAGACTTGCCGGCTGGGGTGCTGGCCCGCCTGGTCGACGAGCTTGATCTCGAGCCGGACGACCTCTACTCAGGCGAAGGTTTTACGGCTTTCACCCATCTCGCGCAGCTCTACTCGGCCGTCGACCTGCCGCATCTCAAGGACCGCCCGCTCGTGCCGCACTCAGTGACCGCCTTCGAGAACGCGCCCGACGTGTGGAGCGCGATCCGGTCCGGAGACATCATTGTCCACCACCCATATCACACCTTCGATGCGGTCACTCGCTTCGTGCACGAGGCCGCTCGAGATCCGAAAGTGCTCGCCATCAACATGACGCTGTACCGGGTCAGCCTGAACTCGCCGATCGCCCAGGGGCTGATCCTGGCTGCCGAGGCCGGGAAGGAGGTCGTGGTGCTCGTCGAGCTACGGGCGCGATTCGACGAGGAAGCCAACATCCGCTGGGCCCGGGCGCTCGAACGAGTGGGGGCTCACGTCGTGTACGGTCTGGCCGGGTACAAGACCCACGGGAAGGCGTGCCTTGTTGTCCGCCAGGAGGCGGACGGGCTCCGCCGCTACTGCCACCTCGCCACCGGCAACTACAATGTCCGAACCGGCGGGATCTATGAAGACTTTGGCCTCTTCACGTGCCGAGAGACGTTTGGCGAGGACCTGACGGAGCTCTTCAATCTGCTCACAGGATACACACGCCCCAAGGATTTCAACCACCTTGTGATCGCACCCACCGGCCTCCGCGAGTTTCTCGTGGGCCGGATTCGACGGGAAGCGGCTCACGCGCGGACCGGCCGGCCGGCGCGGTTGATCGCGAAGATGAACAGTCTCGTCGACCAGGTGCTTATCGAGGAGCTCTATGCCGCCAGCAAGGCGGGTGTTCAGATCGACCTGATCGTCCGGAGCATCTGCTGCCTTCGGCCCGGCGTGCCAGATCTATCCGACAGGATCAAGGCGATCTCAATCGTCGACCGGTATCTCGAGCATGCCCGTGTGTATTATTTCGAGAACGGCGGGGAGCCAGAGTACTGGCTGGGCTCCGCGGATTGGATGCCTCGGAACCTGGACGACCGCGTGGAGGTAGCTTTCCCCGTGATCGATCCAGCCCTGCAGCGAGAGTTGCGGCAGATCCTGGAGATCCAGCTCGCGGATACAGAGAAAGCGCGGGTCATCTTGCCCGACGGGCGGTCGGAGCGGATCCGTCCTAACGGCCGCCCCAGTGTACGTTCTCAGGTGCAGCTGTACGAACTGGCCGGGTCGGCGCATTCTGTCGCGCAGAGACCCCCCGCCCATCCCGCCGATTCTATGGGCTGGCCTCGGTCAAATTGGCGCAGGGCAATAGGCGACGGGTCAGATTCGTGAACAGCAGGTCGGTGCTCGCCCGACGGGGACGCGGGCTACGGAGGAGGTCACGCAAACAGGAGGAGCCTTGTGAACGTTCTTGTTGTTGATGTAGGTGGCACCAGCGTAAAGATCCTCGCCACCGGGCAATACGAGCCTCGGAAGTTCCCCTCCGGGCCGACGCTGACGCCCGAAACAATGGTCTCCCGAGTCAAGGAGCTCGCGGGGGACTGGATGTACGACGTGGTGGCGATTGGCTACCCAGGACCGGTTCTCCGAGATCGGCCCGTCGCCGAGCCGCACAACCTCGCCTTGGGGTGGGTAGGATTCGACTACCAAGCCGCATTTGGGCGCCCGGTCAAAATCATCAATGATGCGGCCATGCAGGCCCTTGGGAGCTTCAGGGGAGGGAAGATGCTTTTCCTCGGTCTCGGCACCGGTCTCGGTTCCGCACTGATCGTGGACGGTATCGTGGAGCCCATGGAACTAGGCCATCTTCCCTACAGGCGTGGTACCTACGAGGACTACGTGGGCGTTCGAGGTCTGGATCGCCTGGGCAAGCGAAAATGGCGGAAGCGTGTCTGGGACGTGGTTGCCCGCCTAGTTGCCGCCTTGGAACCCGACGATGTGGTGATTGGGGGCGGAAA
Source organism: bacterium (assembly GCA_035703895.1). Lineage (NCBI taxonomy): Bacteria > bacterium. Next base: position 11,107 of record DASSXJ010000253.1, read on the forward strand.
CGCAAGGAAACTCAAGGAGTTGCCTGAGGGCTGCCGGCTGGGCGACAACGCCGACGCCTTCATTGGAGGGTTTCGCCTTTGGGAGGGAGCGAGGGCAGCCCCTGAGCACCCGCAGGTAGCGCTAGAAGGGGTGGTGTTGTCCAACACACCGCGCTAGAGTGCCGGCGGGAACAGGTCCTTCCGTCTACGTGTCCTCCCCCGTTTGGCCCGAACCGCCTTGCCTGCCAAGTGCCCGTCAAAGGACTGTCTCATTTTCTTAGAGAAGTGACCGGCATCCAAGACCTCCTAGGCTCCTCATGACGCCGGCCCGCGTACGTCTTAGGTCCCAAGTCTCCCGGCCCGCGGCCCGAAGCGCGCACGCCTCGAACGCCGCCTCGCCTGCCGGGCTTAGGGTGCGGCCTCACACCTTCTACGGCGTGCCGCCCCGCGACGAGGCCAGAGGCGCCCGGACCGATGTGGCCTTTCTCGGCGTGCCCTTCGACCTTGGCACGACGCTCAGGCCTGGGGCGCGCTTTGGCCCTGAGGCTGTGCGCGCCGCGTCGGCCTGGTGGCAGTACGCGCGGGACGAGGAAGGCCAGGCAGCCCGCGACGGGACAGGCCCCCGCCCCGCCGAGGGCTGGTACGATCTTGACCGTGGGCGGTGGATCTTGCGCGGGGTGACGATGGCCGACTGGGGCGATGTCCGGATCACTCCTACAGATATCGCCACCAACCTCGACCGCATCACCGAGTGCGTCCGCGCGATCCTAGACGGAGGTAGCCTGCCCGTGGTCGTCGGAGGAGACCACGCGGTCACCTATCCCGCTATCCGGGCATTCGCCGGCCGCGGCCCACTGCATGTGATCCAGTTCGACAGCCATCAAGACTTCGTGGACGAGCGGCATGGGGTCCGCCTCGGTCACGGCAACGTGATGCGCCGCGCTTCCGAGCTGCCGTTTCTGCGGGGCATCTCGCAGATCGGACTTCGGGGGCTGCAGAAATACCCCGAGCCGCTCGAGGCCGCCCGCCGGTACGGCGTCAAGGTCGTCACCGCCACAGAGCTGCGCGGCAGCGGGCCTCGGCTCGCGGCCGCTCGTGTGCCGACCGGCGCCCGCTGCTACCTGACCCTCGACATCGACGTCCTGGACATCGCGTCCGCACCGGGCACCGGGACGCCGGAGCCCGGCGGCCTTACATTTCCAGAGGTGCGCGACGCGGTCCGCGCGATCGCGCGCCGCTGCCGGATCGTCGGGCTTGATCTCGTCGAGGTCTCGCCGCCGTACGACTGGGCGGAGGTCACCGCGCGCGAGGCCGCGCGGCTGCTGCTCGACGTTCTCAGTGCGATCTTCGATCGGGGCTCGGGGCCCACAGGGGTGAGCCGGCACGCGCAGGGGATGCGCAGCCGGCCGGGCCGGACCGCACGTATCCGGGGGTAGAGGAGGGGGAGCATGAGCGGCGCAGGGGGAGGCGCAAGGATCACGCGGCGGAGGTTTCTGCGTGGCATGGCCGCGGGCGGGGCCGCGGTGGGCGCGGGTGCTGCAGGGCTCGGCGGGCTGTTCCGGGCGGGACGGGCCGCAGCGGCGGTGGGTGCGGACACCTTGGTTGTGGCTCAATCCACATCCGTGCAGACCTTCGACCCGCAGATCGTGTACGATAACACCGTCGCCATTACGCGCGGGATCTATGAACCGCCGGTGGGCCTCGACGGCAGTACGCCCCGGATCATCCCCAAGCTGTTGACCTCCTGGAGTGCTTCGGCGGACATCAAGCAATGGACACTGAAGCTCCGCCCCGGGGTGAAGTTCCACGACGGGTCGGATTTCACCGGCGAGGCCGTCAAGGTGACTTTGGAGCGCCTGATCAAGATCAACCGCGGCTTCGCGTACGCGTTCAAGCCGATCGTCACCGGCGTAGACGTCCTAGACCCCCTGACGGTCCGCATCACCCTCAACACCCCGGACGCCTCGTTCATGGCCAAGCTTGCGTCGACCTCCGGCAACCTGATCGTGAGCCCGCGGGCCGTACGGGTGCACACCAACGGCGGCGATCTGGCGCAGGGCTACCTCAAAGAGCATACTGTCGGGACCGGCCCGTACATGCTTCAGAGCTACGACAAAGGGGCCCAACAGGTCGTGCTCAAGCAGTTCCCGGGGTACTGGGGGGGCTGGTCAGGATCGCACGTGAAGCGCATCATCTTCAAGATCGTTCCGGAGGCGTCCACCCAGCGCTTGATGCTGGAGCGAGGCGACGCCGATATCGGGACGATCGTCGCACCGGACCTCATCGACGCACTGGCCAAGCAGCCGGGCATCACGATCAACGAGAGCCCGACGATGCGGATCTTCTACATCGCGATGCACTGTCAGCGCGAGCCGCTCAAGGACGTGAAGATCCGGCAGGCGATCTCGTATGCGTTCGACTACGAGGGAGCGAAGCAGGCGATCTTCAACGGCCGGCTGGCGCCGCTCAACGGGCCGCTGCCCGATAACGATCCTGCCCACCTGTCGCCGGCGGACAAGCCCTACCGCTTCGATATGGCGAAGGCCAAACAGCTGCTCAGCGAGTCGAGCAAGCCGACCGGCGGATTCACCCTGAGCCTGAGCCTGTTCCAGGGCGACCCGACGTTTCGGAAGGCGGCGGAGATCCTCCAGGGGAACCTGAAGGACCTCAACATCAACGTGAGCATCCAGGAACTGTCCTCGTCGGTGCTCCTTGAAAAGGCCGGCAAGCCCGAGACGGCGCCAGATCTCCTGCCGGTCCGCAACTACCCGGACTACGCCGACCCCTCCGCGATGATCGTTGCGACATTCGGGAAGGATGCGTGGGGGACGATCGGCTGGAACTTCAGCTTCTATGCCAACCCCAAGGTCGAGGCGCTTCTCAAGCAGGCGAACGAGATCACCAACCAGCCGAGACGGCTCCAGATGTTCCGCGACGCCCAGCGGATCATCGTCCAGGAGGCGGCTGCGGTGTTCATCGGCACCCTGATCAACCGGTTCCCACTGCGCAGCGATGTCCATGGGTTTGTGTACAATCCGTTGCTCGGCAACACGTTTGACCTCTACAACATCTCCAAGTCCTAGGCTCAGGGCGCGGGCGCCCATCAGTGACACGCTACATTCTGAGGCGCCTCGCTCTCCTCCCGCCCGTCCTCCTGGGCGTGAGTCTTCTCCTCTTCGTCCTGACCCACATCGTGCCCGCCGACCCTGCCAAGCTCGCCGCCGGTGAGCATGCCGGCCCGGAGCAGGTCGCGGCTGTGCGCAAGGCGTTCGGGCTCGACCGGCCGCTCCCGGAGCAGTACCTGATCTACCTCGTCCACCTCGTCCACGGCGACTTCGGGACCTCCATGCGCACCAGCAGCTCCGTCCTCGACGATCTGCTCACCTACTTCCCGGCGACGATCGAGCTCACCACATCCGCGGTGCTGGTGACGGTGCTGCTCGGCGTCCCGCTCGGGATGATCGGCGCGATTGGCCGCGGCGGCCTGTCTGACCTCATCGCGCAGTTCGCGAGCCTTGCCGGCCTGTCGTTCCCGATCTTCGTCTTTGGGATTCTGATGCAGCTCATCTTCTCGCGCTGGCTCGACTGGTTGCCGCTGGCCAGCCGGCTTGCAACCGGGGAGTCGCCGCCTCCCCGGATCACGGGGATGTTCGTCGTGGACAGCCTGCTTGCCGGCAACGGGGGGACGCTCCAGAGCGCGATCCTTCACCTCGTGCTTCCCACGGTCACCCTGGCGCTCGCGTCGCTGGCCCCGGCCGCCCGGATGACCCGCTCGACGATGCTCGAGATCCTCGCCCAGGACTACGTCCGCACCGCGTGGGCGAAGGGCATGGCGCCGGTCCGCGTCTATCTCCGGCACGGCCTCCGGAACGCCCTCATCCCGGTGCTCACCATCCTGGCGCTCCAGGTGAGCGCCCTGCTCGGCGGCGTGTTCATCGTCGAGTTGGTCTTCGCATGGCCCGGCCTGGGCCTCTACAGCGTCGAGAGCATCATCTCCCTGGACTACTCACCGATCATGGGCACGGCGCTGCTCCTCACCGTGATCTACGTCGTCGTCAACCTTGCCACGGACGTTCTCTATGCTTTCTTCGACCCGCGCATCCGTTACTAAGGCCCCGGCGCCGCGCGCCGCCGCCGGGTTTCTCGTGCACTCCCTCTTGGCGCTTCGGCGCATGCCCGCCGCCTGGATCGGTGGCGCGATCGTGCTGGCCCTCCTGATCGCCGCTCTCTTGGGCGGCGCCCTCGTCCTCTTCGATCCCCTCCGCATCGTGCCGGTCAACAAACTGCTCGCGCCGTCGCCCGCACATCCTTTCGGCACCGACGATCTCGGCCGTGACCTTCTCAGCCGCGTCATCGCCGGCGCCCGCATCTCCCTTCTCGTCGGCGTCCTCGTCCTGACCATCGCCATGACCGTCGGCGTCGGTCTGGGGCTCATCGCCGGCTACTGGGGCGGGTGGACCGACGAGGTCATCATGCGCACGACCGACGTCTTTCTGTCCTTCCCCCGGCTCGTCCTGGCCGTCGCGATTGCGGCCACGCTCGGCCCGGGCCTGTATAACGCCATGGTTGCCGTGGCCCTCTCCTGGTGGCCGTGGTATACGCGGCTCGTCCGCGGCCAGCTCCTCTCGCTGCGCGAGCAGGAATTTATCCTGGCCGTCGTCTCCCTCGGGGCCGAGCGCCGCCGCATCCTGCTGCGGCACCTGTTGCCGAACGTTGCGACCGTTGTCGTCATTCAGGCGTCGATCGACTTCGGGTACGCCATCCTGACCACCGCCGGCCTGAGCTTCATCGGGTTGGGCGCGGCGCCGCCCACGCCCGAGTGGGGCTCTATGATCGCCCAGGCCCGCAGTTACATGATCGACGCCTGGTGGTATCCGACGTTTCCCGGGCTGGCCATCTTCGTGGCGGTGCTCGGGTTCAATTTGTTGGGGGACGCGATCCGGGATGCGTTCGATCCGAGGCTGAGGTCGACTCGTTAGCCGTCCGCCCATGACGGAACTCGTCCCCAAGCGCGCAGGGGATCACCGAGGAGGAGTGGAAATCCGAGGTCCGTAGCGGATGGAGATCTCGCCGTCCTCGCTGAGGCTCGGGAGGCAGATCATGATCGCAACGCTGGCGTTTGGGCGGACCGGACACCAGAGCACCCGGACGATCTTCGGCGCGGCGGCGCTGTCGCGTGTCACACAGGACGACGCCGACCAGACGCTCGACCTACTCCTCCGTTACGGAGTCAATCACATCGATGTCGCCGCGAACTACGGCGACGCCGAGTTGCGGCTTGCGCCCTGGCTGAAGATACATCGCGATCATGTCTTCCTTGCCACCAAGACAGGGGGCCGCACGTACGACGCGGCCAAGCACCAGATCCATCTTTCCATCGAACGTTTAGGCGTGGAGCGGATCGATCTCATTCAACTCCATAACCTCGCAGACCCGATCGAGTGGGACACCGCGCTTAGCCCACGGGGGGCGCTCGAGGCGTGTGTCGAGGCCCGTGCGGAGGGCCTGGTGCGGTACATCGGCGTGACCGGCCACGGGACGCAGATCGCGGCGACGCATCTCCGCAGTCTCGAGCGGTTCGACTTCGACTCGGTGCT
>DASSXJ010000254.1 GCA_035703895.1 bacterium
TTCACCTACTTCACCAACCAACCCGAGCACAACGTGTGGGGCATCCAGGGGACCGGGGGGAAGATCCGCGGCGACACTGAGCAGGCCGGCCGCTTCGTCATGTTTTCGGGGCCTACGCAAGATCGGACCGAGTACACAGTCAATCCGGAGAAAGCGTACCATGGCCTCCACGGCCACCTCGGCTTCGATTGTATCCACGACGCGTTCGCGGACCAGATCGAGGCCCGCGACCACGCCTTGGCCGTCGACGAAGCGGAGCGCGGCCTCGAAAACCTGCTGCTCTGCCTCGCCGCCGATCGGGCCATCCTCGAGGGCCGCATCGTGCGCCGAGAGGAGTTTGCGACCGCGGGCGCTCGGGCCTAGCCGGTCGATTCCATGAGCCTGTAGCGCGCCGGAGCGTCCCGGCCGGCATTCGTTCGCGCCCGACCTCGGACCTCGCGCGCAGGGCGGTGCCTGCCGCCCCATGCGCGCCCCGGGCGCTCGCGGGAAGGGCCCGTCCGCGCACGCGTCGAACGTCACGGAAACGTTTGCGGTTTCCGGCCTCCGACAAGACCCCACCAGGCGGTCGTCATGAAAGGGGTCACGGTACCATGGCAGCCCTGATCGACGCATCCGGCCGGATCGTCGAGCCCTCGCGGGATGTCCCTGTCGCGCGCGACACCGACGTGCTCGTCGTCGGCGGCGGCATCGCCGGCGTCATGGCGGCCCTCGCCGCGGGTCGATGCGGTGCGCGGACCCTGCTGGCCGAGCGGTTCGGGTCGCTCGGTGGGACGGGGACCTCCGCGATGATGAACCTCTTCTACGTCCCCTACCCGGCGTCGCGGGGACCGATCCGAGAGTTGTTCGACCGTCTGATCGCGCGCGGCGGCGCCATCCCCGGCGACTTTGTCGTCTACGACCCTGAGCTGTACAAGGTGACCGCCCTCGAGATGCTCGCCGAGGCGAACGTGGAGATCCTCCTCCACACGCTGGTGAGCGACGTGGTGATGCACGACCGCGTGCTCCGCGGGATCATCGTAGAGAACAAGTCGGGGCGTCAGGCCATGCTGAGCCGTGTGACGGTCGACGCGAGCGGCGACGCGGATGTATCCGCTCGTGCGGGCGCCCCGTACGTGAAGGGGAGAGAGAGCGACGGGAAGATGCGCCCGATGACGCTGATTTTCCGCATGGGCGGCGTCGACGTCAGGAGGCTGGTGGACTACGTCAAGGCGCACCCAGAGGACTTCTCGCCGGATCCGCTGCAGTGCATGCTCGACCTGGACCACCATATGATTCGTGTGTTCGGGTTTTTCAAGCTCGTCGAGGAGGCCAAGGCGCGCGGGGAGCTCTGGCAGGACTGCTACTACTTCCGGGTTGAGTCCGTGCTTCCCGAGCGCGGCGTGCTGACGGTGAACGCCACGCGTGTCTACGGCGTCGATGGCACGAAAGCAGAAGACCTCTCTCGTGCGGAAATCGAAACCCGGCACCAGATGCTGCAGCTGGCCGCGTTCGCCCGCGGGCGCATCCCCGGGTTCGAACGGTCGTTTATCCTCGACTCCGCGAGCACGATCGGCGTCCGGGAGACCCGGCGCATCCGCGGCGAGTACGTCATGACGGAGGACGACATCATCGAAGGACGGCGCTACAGCGACGTGGTGGCCGTCGACGCCAACCAGCAGAACCCTCGTCAGCAGGGCGGCCATCCTCCGGACGGAAAGGAGGGCGGTCCGCAAGACATCGAGGCGCGGGAACTCATTGCGCGTATGTTCGTCTACGAGATCCCGTATCGGTCGTTGGTCCCGCAGGACGTGGACGGCCTGCTCGTCGCGGGGCGGTGTATCTCCGTGGAGCATCACGCCGACGTCTACACTCGCAACCAAGGGTCGGCCATGGCCACCGGCGTCGCGGCGGGGGTGGCGGCGGCGCTCGCGGCTCACGCCGGAGTGCCGCCGAGGCGCGTCGACATCGGGGCCGTGCAGGCCAAGCTGCGGGCGTTGGGGATCGACCTCGGTCTCCTCGGCCGCCTTGGGCCGTCTCCGGAGCGGCTGGAGTGATGGTTGAAGGCGTGAGCGGGAGCGCCGGCAGGGACGATGCGCGCACGCCCTGAGGTGGACGTCCTCGTGTGCGGCGCGGGGACCGCGGGCGCCATCGCCGCGATCGCCGCGGCCCGAACGGGCGCCCGGACGCTGCTCATCGAGCAGTCGGGACGGATCGGCGGGATGGCGTCGACGGGCATGTCGTTCCTGGGCGTCAGCGACGGCGGTGGGCGGCGCGCGCTCGGGGGGATCGGGGCCGAGGCGCTCGATCGGCTGACGGCCTCCGGGGCGGCCTTTGCCGATCGCCCCGACACCCAAGTCGGGTCGGTCACGGCCGCGGATCCAGTGGCGCTGCAGCAGGTGCTCCTCGACATGCTGCTCGCGGCCGGCGTGCACCTCCTGCTTCACGCCTTCTGCGTCGACGTGTTGCTGGACGGCCACCGGGTTCGGGGCGTGGTCGTCGCCGACAAGGCGGGGCTGGAGCTCGTGCCGTCGCGAGCCACCGTCGATGCGACCGGGGACGCCGACATCGCCGCGAGGTCCGGTGCGCGGTTCGTGCTCGGCCGCGAGATCGACGGGGCGATGCAGCCGGCGACGCGCATCTTCAGGATGGCCGGCGTCGACGTCACGGCGATGCTCGCGTATCTCCGGGAGCATCCCGAGGAGATGAGCCTGCCGGAGCGCTGGCAGGGAGGGGTCGACTACGGGCCTCGTGACCTCGAGGCCCCATCGGTCGTCATGGATGCGTTTCCCACCCTGGTCGCTGAGGCCCGAGCCGCCGGTGTGCTGACCGTGCCGCGTGACCGGATCGGGATCGAAACCGGGCCCGTGCCGGGGGTCGTCACGATCAATGCCACCCGCGTCCACGGCACAGACGGCACCGACCCGGACGCGCTGAGTCGCGCAGAAGTCGAGACCCAGCGGCAAATGTACGAAGTGGCCCAGTTCCTCCGGCGCCGCGTCCCCGGGTTTGCCCGGTCGTGGCTACTGGATTCTTCACCGCGGGTCGGCGTGCGGGAGTCTCGCCATGTCGTGGGCCAGTACGTGCTCACGCTCGAGGACGTGCTGGCGGGTCGGGATTTTCCCGACACGGTCGCGCGGGGCGCCTACCCGCTCGATCTCCATGACCTGCGCCCAGGGGCGGAGGTCCTCGGCACCCGGGTCGGCGGGCACGGCGTCACCCTCCGACGAATCGAGCGCGCGTACGGGATCCCACTCCGCTGTCTCATCCCGGAGACGGTCGATGCCCTCGTGGTCGCGGGACGCGCGATCTCAGCGTCCCACGAGCCCGCGGGCTCGGTCCGCGGCCAGGCGGTGTGCATGGCAACGGGACACGCCGCGGGGGCGATCGCCGCAGTCAGCGCCCTCGCCGGAGTGGTGCCCCGCCGCGTCGATGTCGGCGCCGTGCAACGCACACTTGAAGAACAGCATGCCATCCTTTTCTACGCGAACGCGCCGGTTTGAGACGCAGGACCGCGCGGATGGCGGCAGACGTCGTGCGCCGAAAGGAGGGTGACGGTGATTGAGAACGGAGGGGTCTCGCGATCCCGTGCAGCCAGATGGTTCGTGCTGATTTGCTAGAGGTTGCGACGCTGTCGGTGGCAGCAGGCTAGATTGGGCACCTCCATTACGGAAGGAGCGCATGAGCCCAAAACGGAAATCCCAGATCGCTTCTACTGCGATACTCGCAAGCCCAAAAGGGGGAATGTTATGTTTCTATCGCGGCAACTGTCACGGCGGCTCGCGGTTGCAATCGTAGCCGTCCTGATGGGCATGGTAAGTGCGGGCCCATTCCTTCAGGTCTCGCGGGCAGCGTCCGTGACCACCCTCACGTTCCTCGGGCCCAAGTTTGACGAATGGGAGGCGTTTATCAAGGTCGCGAACCGCGTGGGTAAGGACATGGGCGTCGAGGTGAAGCCCGAGTACCTGCCCTGGGAGGATGTCTTCAAGAAGGCTCTGATCGACTACAAGTCGGGCGTCAAGACCTGGGATATGGTCTACGCATATAACACGTGGGTCCCGGGGATCTCGGCGTCCAAGATCTTCACCCCCATCAGCGATTTCTATACCAACCCCGCGAACAAGAGCCTCGTGAAGCCGAATGACTTCATCAAAGAGACCACCGCGGGTCTCGAGTATCAGGGCAAGCTCTGGGCGTACCCGACGCTGGCGGCCCCCTACATGCTCGGCTACCGCTCTGATCTTCTGGCCAATACGGACGAGCAGAAGGCGTTCAAGGCCAAGTACGGGTACGACCTCGGCGTGCCGGACACGTACAAGCAGTTAATGGACGAGTCCGAGTTCTTCACGCGCAAGAAGGGTGAGGTGGTTGGTGGCAAGGCCGCGGAAGAAGACGTCTACGGGATCTGCATGGCCGGCAAGCCCGGTGGGTTCCTCTTCCACCGCTATGAGATGGTCCTGGTCGCCTTCGGGGCCGACCTCATTTACAACCAGAAGACCATGATGCCCACCGTCAACTCCAAAGAGAGCATCGCGGCGGCCAAGTACTTCGTGGGGCTCCACAAGTACCAGCAGCCCGGATCGGAGGGCCACACCGGCGGCGGCACCCAGCGAGTCATGGCGGCGGGCCGCTGCGCCCTGACCATGGACGCCTTGGATAACCCGTTGTCGCTCGTTGAAGACCCCAAGATCTCCAAAATCGTCGGGAAGGTGAAGTATGCCCTCCTGCCGACCCAGGTCGCCTCGCGCCCCCACGCCCACGTGGCCGACGCGAACGGCCCGGGGATCTACGCGCTGTCGACCCACAAAGATGCGACGTTCAAGCTGCTCGCAAAGACCCTGTCCACCGAGGGCACGAAGGAGCTCATGAAGGAATATCCGGCGCTGGTCCCGATGCGCGCGTCGGTGATCGAGGATCCTCAAATCGCCAAGGATTACCCGTTGGTCGTCTCGGCGATGAGCATCGTCATCAAGGGCAAACCCTGGACGGTGTTCATCCCGCCGCTCAAAGAGTGGATCCAGGCGCAGGAGATGGTCGAGACGGCGCTGTCCGCGGCGATCGCCGGACAGAAGACCCCAGAAGCCGCCATGAACGAGGCGCAGGGCAAGGTGGTGGACCTGTTCAAGCGCGCCAATTACATCAAATAGCTTTCCTCCAGAACGAACGCCAGGGATCTGAATCTGGGGCGCGGTCGCGGGGAATCCAGGCGGCCGCGCCCCCATCTCCCCATGAGCACGACACGAACGGCATGAATCGTCGCAGGGTATGCGCGCGATGAGATGGGCGACGCTTGGGCGGGGGCGGTTCTACTTTTTCCTGCTCATGCTCCCGGCGGTCCTCTACGTGGTGGCCTGGCGGATCGCCCCCGCGTTGTATACGATCTTGCTCAGCTTCACGCAGTACAACATCGTCTATGACTCGGGCCCGACGTGGAACCACCTGCAGAACTACGGGCGCCTCCTCCACGACAGCGGCCTGCTGGAATCGCTGAGGATTTCGGTGATGTTTACAGGCGCGGCGACCGCGGTCGAGCTGCTGGTCGGGCTAGGCGTGGGCGCATTCTTCGACAGCGACCCGCCCGCCCGGAACCTGCTCCTGGGCATCTTTCTCCTCCCCATGATCATGGCGCCCGTCGTCGTGGGGACCATTTGGGCCATTCTCTTTGATCCTACGATCGGCCCGATCCCGTATCTCATCCAGGTCCTGCACGGGCCCCGGGTCGAGTGGCTGGGGTCGTCGGTTTTGGCGTTGGGCGGGCTCGTGGTCGCGGACGCGTGGGAATGGTCGCCCCTGTTAGCGCTGTTGCTGTTCTCGGCCATGCAGACCATTCCACGGGAGCAGTATGAAGCGGCGCGGGTCGACGGATCGTCGGGATGGCAACTGTTCTGGCGGGTCGTTCTGCCGCAGGTCCGCGGCATGGTCATCGTCGCGGCGGGACTCCGGTTCATGGACGCGCTGCTGGAGCTCGACAAGGTGATCGTCATGACAGGGGGCGGGCCGGGAGCCTCGACGGGATTCGTTAGCTATTACGTGTACAGACAGGCGTTCCAAGCGTACGAGCTCGGGTACGCCTCGACGGTGATCACCGGATTGCTCGTGCTGCTCGCGGTCGTGTACGGGCTCTATTTGCGCAACTCGAGCCGGATGCTGAGGTCGGCCAATGTCTGAGGTGGGGTCCGACGCCGTCAGCAGTGGTGGCCGGGGACGGGTCGCCCACGTCGGCAGGAAAACGCGATGGGGGCACGTCTTGGGCACCGTGTTCGTCCTAGCCTGGACGTTGCCCCCGTTCCTCTACCTGATCCTCCTATCCGTCAAGCCCGAGCCCCTCATGGTTGAGCGGTCCGTCTTGATCTTTTGGCCCACCTTCGAGCGCTATCGCGATGTCGTCATCAGCAATTTCGGCGCTCCGATCTGGACTAGTCTTGTGACCTCGACGACGGGAGCGTTGTTCACGCTGATTCTCGCCAGTCTAGCCGGAGTCACGTTCAGCTTCCTGGATTTCCGCGGCAAGGCGGCCCTGTTCTTGCTGATCCTGTTGCCGCGGATGTTCCCGCCGGTCACGACCCTGATTCCGATTCAACTCACGATGAAAACGCTCGGCCTCCTCGACACGAGGACGGCACTGATCATCCTTTTCACGGGCTTTCAGATTCCGTTGGCGATTTGGGTGATGCGCACGTTCTTCGACGAGATCCCTCGGGAGCTGGTGGAGAGCGCGGCGCTGGACGGCGCCTCGCTGCCGACGATCGTCACCCGGGTGGTGCTTCCCCTAGCAGGCCCCGGCCTGCTAACGGCGTTCATCCTGAGCTTCATCTTCAACTGGAACGAGTTCCTCTTCCCATTGGTCGTGACGGGTCTCAACGCCAAGACGGGGTCGGTGGTGCTCATGTCCTTCGATACCGGTTACAAGAAACTGCAGTATGGATCGCTGGCCGTGCTCGGCGTGGTGATGACGGTGCCCGTGATTCTTTTCGTGCTGTCCTTCCGCGCCGCCCTGGTGCGGGGCCTCACCGCCGGTGCCCTAAAAAGTTAACACGGTTCTGAATTCTGCTCAGATGAGGGGCGTGGCGAATTGAACGCAACGGCGCAAGATGCGATCATTGTCGGCGGCGGTCATAATGGATTGGTCTGTGCCGCGTACCTTGCGAAGGCGGGCTTGAATGTCCTGGTGTTGGAACGACGGGACGTCCTCGGCGGCGCATGCGTGACGGAGGAGTTATTTCCTGGACATCGATTCTCTGCCTGCTCGTACTACTGCCACCTTCTGCAAACGAAGGTGATCGAAGACCTGGCGCTACGCCGCCACGGTTTCCATGTCTATCATCTCGACCCGCAGATGTTCTATCCATTTCCAGATGGACGCGGGCTCCTGATGTGGGATGCGGTCGAGCGGACACAGGATGCCATCGGGCAGTTTTCGAAGCGTGACGCCTCCGCCTATCCCAAATGGGTCGCCTTTTGGGAACGGGCAGCCAGGTTGATCCAGCCGTACCTCCTGACCCCGCCTCCGACGCTTGCGGAGCTGGGGGCAAAGGTCCGAGGCACACCAGACGAGGGCTTTTTGGACCTGTTGGTCAGCGCGAGCATGAAGGATATTGTGATCGGCTTTTTCGAGAACGAGGCCGTGCGCGGCGCCCTGGTCTACGCTCAGGACTCCGGAGACCCAGCCTCTCCTGGTAGCGCCTGGGTCCGCGCGTACATGAGTTGCGAAACCCTGAATCCCCCAGAAAATGTCGGCATCGTCAAAGGCGGGATGGGGGCCATCACGCAGGCCATGGCAGCCGCGGCGCGGTCATTCGGCGCGACGGTGGACACGGGAATCACGGTCGAGAGGATACTCGTCGAGCAGGGCCGCGCCATAGGAGTCCGGTTGGCAGATGGCACGGAAATCCGGAGCCGCCTCGTTGTCTCGAACGCCGATCCCAAACGCACATTCTTGAAGTTGATCGACCGGAAGCACTTGACGTCCGATTTCGTGGAAAGCGTCGAGCGTCTCAAGACGAACGCCGCGTCGCTCAAGTTTCACGCAGCCCTGAACAGGTTGCCCGATTTCTCCCGCTATTTCAACGGCGACTACGACCCGCGGTACGTGGCCTTCGTCAGGATGTGCCCATCGGTGGAATATTTTGAGCAGACCTGGGACGACGCGAAGCGTGGGCAGCCAGCGAAAAGACCTGTCTTGCATGTGCAAATCCCGTCAGGCTATGATTCCACGATGGCACCTGAAGGGAAGCACAGCATGTCCGTTTGGGCGACGTACGCACCCGTGCGTCTAAAGGAGGGGACGTGGGAGACGAGGCGCGAGGAGATCGGCGGGAGGTTGATTGACTTGCTGGTCGAGTATGTGCCGGACTTCCGAGATTGCCTCATCGACTGGGAGCTCTTTACGCCTTTCGATATGGAGCAGCGCCTGGGGTTGACCAACGGGAATATCCGGCATCTGGATATCGTCCCGAGCCAGTTTCTCGGCAACCGTCCGCTCCCCGGTTGGACACACTACCGCACACCGATCGGGGGTCTCTACCTTTGTGGGGCGGGCGTGCATCCGGGAGGAGAAGTCACGGGCGCGCCCGGGCATAATGCGGCGCAGGCAATCCTGACTGATGGCAGCCCCCGCGGATGAGGCGCGAAGGCTCGTCCTCCCCCGCCTGCCCGCGGGGTGGGAGGGACTTTTAGCGTAAGACACGAAGATCACTGAAAACGTTTGCGGTCCATCGGCGATTATCCCGGTCGCGGCAGCCCCACGCGATCCTGTCGCCCGGCGGCTACGGTAAAGGAGGCGGTTCCTATGGCGGTAGCGGCGCGTCTGGCAATCGACGGGGGGACACCGGTGCGCGCGACCCCCCTCCTGCCCGGGTGGCCCGGGGGGTTGCTGATCGGCGAGGAGGAGAAGGCGGCGGTCCTCGAGGTCATTGAGAGCCAGTCGCTCTTCCGCCACTACGGGCCGCGTCCGCTCCACCGCGCGCAAGGGCTGGAGCGCGCGTTTGCCGACATGATGGGGGTCAAGCACGGGCTCGCCGTGACGTCGGGGACCGGTGCCTTGATCACGTCGCTGGCCGCATCGGGCATCGGTCCGGGCGACGAGGTGGCGGTGCCGACCTATACATGGATCGCCACCGTGAGCGCCGTCGTCATCCTCGGGGCCGTCCCCCTGTTTGTCGACATCGACGAGTCGCTCAACATGGATCCGGCCGCGCTCGAGGCCGCCCTGACCCCCCACACCCGGGCCGTGGTCCCCGTCCACATGCGGGGAGCCGCCGCCGATCTCCAGCCCATCGTCGACGTAGCGCGAAAGCGCGATCTCGCGGTCGTGGAAGACTCCGCGCAGGCCGTGGGAGCCCGCTACCGCGGCCGGCGCCTCGGGACGTTCGGCCAGTTTGGGGCCTACAGCCTCCAATACCACAAGACCATCACCACCGGAGAAGGCGGCATCGTGGTCACAGACGACGACCGCCTGTACGAGCGGGCCGTGCGGTTCCACGATCAGGGGTCGGTGCGAATGGAAGAGCTCGACGAAACAACGCCCGGGGCCAGCCAGCTGATCATCGGCATCAACTTCCGCATGACGGAGTTGACGGCGGCGGTCGGGTTGGCGCAGCTGAAGAAGATGGACTGGATCATCGAGCAAATGCGCAGGCACCAGCGCCGCATCAAAGCCGAGATCCGCGGCATCTCCGGGATCGCGCTGCGAAAGCTCCCCGACGAAGACGGCGAGACGGCTGCCACGTTGATCTTCTTCGCGCCCACCGCTTCGCAGGCCGAGCGATTCGCGAGGGCCCTGATCGCGGAGAACATTCCGGCGAGCGTGCCGTGGTGGAGCGGGCAGCACGTGTACAACCACTTCGATCAGATCATCGAGCGGCGCCTCCTGTCACACCGGAAGTGCTCGTGGGAGTGCCCTCAGTACAAGGGGAGCGCGTCGCTGCGCAAGGGCCAGTTCCCGCGCACCGACTCGATCCTCAAGCGGGCGGTCCACCTCGACATCCACCCCCTCTTCACGGACCGGGACGTCGAGGACATCACCGCGGGAATCCGAAAGGTCGCGCAGGCGGTGCTGTGACGGTCGAGGCGGAACGGCGGATCGGGATCGGCGTCATCGGCTACGATGGCGTAGCGAAGGCCCATCTTCAGGCGATCCTGCGCGTGGCCACCATCTTCTGGCCGCCCCCCGTCCGCCCGGTGCTGGTGGCGCTGGCGGGGCGGTCCGCCGATCGGGTGCAGCAGGCGGCCCAACGATACGGGGCGCAGGCGGCGTACACGGACTGGCGCCGCCTGATCGAGGACCGTCGCGTCGAGCTCCTCATCAACGCCGGCCCGAACCACCTGCACGCCGACCCCTGTGTGGCCGCGCTCTCCCGGGGGTTCCACGTGCTCTGCGAGAAACCGCTGGCGCGGTCGTCCGCCGAGGCGGCGAAGATGCGGGACGCCGCGGCGCGCGCCGGGGTCGTCCACATGGCCGGCTACAACTACCGGTTCATCCCGGCCGTGCTGCTCGCCAGGCAGATCATCCTGGAGGGCCGCCTCGGGCGGGTGCATCACTTCCGGGCGCGGTTCTGCGACGACTCGATGGTGGATCCGACCGTCCCCTACAGCTGGCGCCACAGCCGGGCGCAGGCCGGCAGCGGGGTCATCGGCGACCTGGCCGCTCACGCGATCGATCTCGCGCATTTCCTCGTGGGCGACGTGAGCGCGGTGAGCGCGACCGCGCGGGTATTCGTGGACCGGCGCCCGCGCGCGCAGGGCGGAGAAGGGATCGTCGACGTCGAAGACGCGATCGAAGCGGTGGTCGAATTCGCCGGCGGGGCGGTGGGGACGCTTGACGCCAGCACCTTCTGTCCCGGCCGCAAGAACTTCTTGACCCTCGAGGTGAACGGCACACTCGGCTCGCTCGTCTTCAACCTGGAGCGCCTGAACGAGCTGGAGGTGTTCTTCCGAGGCGATGCGGTGAACGGGTTCCGGACGGTCATGGTGACCGAGCACCATCACCCCTACGGCGGGCGCTGGTGGCCGCCGGGCCACATCATCGGCTGGGAGCAGACGTTCGTGCACCAGCTGCACCGCTTCCTCACCGCGGTGGCGGAGCAAGGTCAGGTCGGACCGGAAGGCGCCACGTTCGAGGACGGGCATCGCTGCGCCGTCGTCTGCGACCTCCTCGACCAGGCCGCGCGGGAAGGACGCCGGGTTGACCTCGCCGGATTCGCTGCCTCGCAGGCCTGAACCCCACCCGGACCGGAGCCCGGCGTGAAGATCACGCGAGTACGCACCCGCCAGGTCGATGTCCCGCTCCCCGCACCGTTCTATCCGGCGTGGGCGCCGGGCGGCATGGTCACGCAGATCCGGCTGGCATACGTGCGCATCGACACCGACGCGGGGATCTACGGCATCGCCGGGCACGAGTTTTTCGGCGCGGAGGAACAGTGCGTGCGGCGCGTCGCCGACTTCCTAGTCGGCGAGGACCCGCTGCGGATCGAGCGACACGCCGCCACGCTGAGATACCTGTGGCCGTATTTTGGGACGGCCGTATGGTTTGTCGAGCTGGCCCTCTGGGACATTGCCGGCAAGGTGGCGGGGCTGCCGGTGTACCGGCTGCTGGGGAGCGCGCAGGACACCCTCCCCTTGTATGCGTCCACCGGGCAGAATCGCACACCGGCGCAGCGGGCGGACGACGCGCGCCGGTTGCGCGACGAAGGGTTCCGGGCGATCAAGCTGCGCATCCACAACGAGCAGCTGGCGGAGGATGTCGCGCAGGTGGCCGCGGTGCGCCGCGCCGTCGGCGACGACATGGCGATCATGGTGGACGCCAATCAGACGGATGTGCACGACGCGCCGCTCCCCGGTCCCCACTGGACCTATCATCGGGCGCTCGACACCGCGCGGGCGTGCGCCGAGTACGGCGTCACGTGGCTGGAGGAGCCGCTGCCGCGGCACGCCTACGCCGAACTGCGGCGCCTTCGCGACGCCTCGCCGATCCCGATCGCGGGCGGCGAGGTCAATCAGGGATTCGCCGAGCTGCAGCGGCTGCTGCTCGACGGATGCTACGATATCCTGCAGCCCGACGCGACCCTGTGCGAAGGCCTCCTGCGACTCCGGGCGCTCGCCGTGATGGCGGAGGCGGCGGGCGTGCTGATGACGCCGCACACTTGGGGTGATCCACTCGGGACCGTGGCAAACCTGCATCTCGCCGCGTCCATCTCCAATACGACATTTTTCGAATACCCGCACGACCCGCCGGCGTTCCCGGCCTCGGCGTATCAGCAGACGCTGAAAGAGCCGCTCACGGTCGAGGATGGCGTCGTGCGGCTGCCCCAGGGGCCGGGCCTGGGCGTGGAGTTGCAGGACTGGGTCTTCGACTGATGGAGGTCGGATAGGCGTGGAACGTGTGCGCGCCGCGACGCTGGTCGCTCCGGGCCGGTACGAGATCCGCGAGTACCCGCTGCCGGAGCCGAAACCGGGCGCGGTCCTGATCAAGATGGCCTTGTCGGGGATCTGCGGGACCGACAAGCACACCTACCAAGGGTACACGACGCAGTACGCGGGCTCGGCCTCGCCCAAGACGATCCCGTTTCCGATCATTCAGGGTCACGAGAACGTCGGGACGATCGCCGCGATCGGTGGAGACGGGACCTACACCGACGCCGAGGGGGTGCCGCTCTCCGTGGGCGACCGTGTGGTCGTCGGCGCCAACGTCGTCTGCGGCCAGTGTTACTATTGCCGGCACGATTTCCCCTACTACTTCTGCGAGCGCATGGTCGACTACGGCAACAATATGACCGCCGCCGATCCCCCGCACCTGTTCGGCGGGTGGTCGCAGTACCTGTACGTGGTGCCGGGCAGTTTCCTCGTGCGGGTGCCCGACGAACTTCCCACCGAGGTCGCGGTGCTGACCGAGGTGATGGCGGTCACCGTGGGGCTGGACCGCGCCCGGCAGTTCTCCGCGGTCCCGAACGAGCCGTTTCAGTTCGACGACACGGTGGTCGTCCTCGGCGTCGGACCGTTGGGGATGTGCTTTCTGATGAAAGCCCGGATGCTCGGGGCGGGCACGATCGTTGCGGTCGATCTCTCGGCCTACCGCTTGGCGATGGCCGCGCGGCTTGGCGCCGACCACACCTTGGATGCGGCGAAGACCACCACACACGACCGGCTGGCGTTCGTCCGCGGGGTGACGCGGGGGCGCGGGGCGGACGTCGTGGTGGAATGCGCCGGCGTGCCCCAGGTGATCCCGGAGGCCTTGGACATGCTGCGGACCGGCGGCATGCTGGTCGAGGCGGGGAACTTCTCGGACCTCGGCGATGTCGCCATCAACCCCCACCGGCATCTCTGCTCGAAGAACGTCCGTATCCTGGGGGTAGGAGGCGAGGAGGTCGCCAGCTACGGGCCCAGCATGCGGCAGCTGCTCCGATACATGCAACACTATCCCGTGCGCGAGTTCGTCTCGCACCGGTGCAGGTTGGACGATGTCGACGCCGCGGTGAAGCAGTCGATCGCCTCCGATTCGATGAAGGTGGTGATCGACCCGTGGGCGTGAAGGTCGGGCTGGTCGGCGCCGGCACCATGGGACGCCGGCACCTGCAGGCGCTCGGCGGGGATCCTCGGGTCGAGATCGTCGGGGTGGCCGACGTCGCCGCCGAGGCGGCCCGCACCGCCGCAGCCGCGGTGGGCGCGCGCCCCTGCCGGAGCCTGGCCGACCTCGCCGACCTCGGGACCCAGGCCGTGTTCGTGACCTTGCCCAATGTCCACCACGGGGCGGTGGTGCTGGAGGCGCTGGACCGGGGCCTGCATGTCTTCTCGGAGAAGCCGATGGCGACGACGCTGGACGCGGGCCGGGAGATTCTGCGTCGCGTCCGGACGAGCGACCGCGTCTACCAGATGGGGTTCAATCGCCGGTGGGCGCCCGCGTATCGGTTTCTGCGCCGGCACGTCGACGTCGGGTTTATCCCCTACTCGGCCAACGTGAAAATCAACGACGG
The DNA here is from genome assembly GCA_035703895.1 of bacterium. Taxonomy (NCBI): domain Bacteria; species bacterium. The sequence goes on from DASSXJ010000254.1 coordinate 13,944, forward strand.
CGATATGCTCACGCCCAGCTGGTATACCAACGTCGCGGTCTCCGGCGGCTTCATGTACGATACGGCCGTCCACCTGATCGACATGGTGGCATGGTTGGTCGGGCCGATCGAGTCGGTGGCGGCACATGGGCACAAAAGCTGCTACCCCGACTACGATGACATTGTGCTCCTCCTGCGCTGCCGGGGGGACCGACTCGTGGCGTTCTCGACGTGCGGCCACGCGTCGTGGGCCGCACCGCAGGAACGCGTCGAGCTGTACGGCGATCATGCCCTGCTCGTCAGCGAGGATCTCGACCGCGCGCGGTACACCACCCGGGAGCAGCCGCAGGCCGAGTGGCAGCACTTTCCGTCGCCGGACATGGTGACGTTGTGGGGGTACGTGGACGAGGATCGCGCCTTTATCGATGCCTGCCTCCGCGTCGCCCCTCCGCCGGTGACGGTGGACGACGCCTTCCGCAGTCTGGCCGTGCTCCACGCCGCCTACGCCAGCATCGCCGCCGGGGGCGCCCTAGAGAGCGTACCGGCCGAATAACGCGCCACGCCAGGAGCCAGACAAATCGGGGGTGTGCGATGGGAACCGAGGGTGTGGGTCCGAAGGGCCGCCTGACGCGGCGCGAGGTGTTACGGCTGGCCGCCGCGGCGGGCATGGCCGGACCGCTGCTCGATCGCGCCTTGGGCCGGCAGGCGCTCGCGGCGGCGGAGAGGCGCGGGGGGACGCTTACCGTGGGCATCAACACGGACATCGTCTCCCTCGACCCCAACGACGTCGTGTTTGCCAACGTCCCGATGTTCTATCAGGTCTACAACTACCTCGTGAAGTTCTCGGACACCCTCCAGGCGCGGCCGGAGCTCGCCGAGTATTGGGAGCTGGCGCCCGACGCGATGAGCGTGGTGTTCCAACTGCGCCAGGGGGTGCGGACGCACTCGGGCGGCGTATTTGACGCGGAGGCGCTGCTCGCCAACTTCCGGCGGGTGAAGGACCAGCGGACGGGCGGCGGCTTATACAGCCGGCTCAGCGACTGGGCCTCCGCGGAGAAGATGAGCGCCAGCGGGGTGCGGGTCCGCTTCACCAAGCCCCATCCCGACTACCTGGCCCAGATCGGCCGGTGGGGCATGGTCGACCCGGCCGTGTTCGCGACGGTGAAGCAGCGCGGGGGCGGCACCGGACCGTACCGGGTCGAGGAATGGGTGCCGGGCGACCACCTCACCCTCACCAGGTTCTCGGAGTACTGGCAGCCGGGCATCCCGCTCTTGGACCGCATCGTGTGCCGGATCTACTCCGATCCTCAGGCCATGGAGAACGCCTTCCGCGCGGGGCAGATCGACGTCGCGCACACGATTCCCAACAAGGACGCGGAACGGCTCCGGGGCGCCGGCTTCACAATTACCCCCGCTCCCGTGCCCAACGAGTACTACATCCTCACGATCAACGCCAAGCGGGCGCCGTTCGACAACATCAAAGTGCGCCAAGCATTCCAACACCTCGTCGACCGCGCGGCCATCTCGAAAACGGTCCTCGGCGGCGTCGGCAAACCCACGGTGCAGCCCGTCGCGCCGAACGCGCCGGGGTACGACCCGAAGCTCGACGCCGAGTTCGGCTTCGATCCCGCCAAAGCGAAGCAGATGCTGTCGGCCGCAGGGTTCCCGAACGGGTTCAAGACCAACATCCTCTGCTCCACCAGCACGCCTGAGACGCCGCAGGTCGCTCAGGTCATCCAGGCCGACCTCAGGAAAATCGGCATTGATGCCGGGCTGAACATCATGGAGCCGTCGGCGTACTTCCCCGTCTACTTCAAGGGGGACTTCGATCTCAACGTGACCTTCCTGACGCTGGCGACGATCGATCCGACGGAGTTCACGATCAGTTCGGCGTTTCGCGCCAACGAGACCAACCCGTCGTGGATCGGGTCGGGACCGCCCAAGGAGTACCTCGATCACCTCAACCGGCTCACCGCCTCGTTCAAACCGGCCGAGCGATGGACCGCCCTGCGTGCGGCGGTGCGGTTCCTGCTCGAGCAGTCGTGGGTGGTGCCGATCGCGCTTCGGCTGCCCACGTACGGCTTGAGCAAGGCCGTCCGCGGGTTTTCGGTAGACCCTCAGTTGATCATGAGCCTGCGGGCCGCCTGGCTGGACAAGTAGCGGGAGGTCGCGCCGTGGCAGAACCGTCCCGCTATGAGTTGATGCGTCCGCAGCAGATCATCGAGGCGCGCGCCCGCGCGCCTATCGCCTACGTGCCGATCGGGCCGTTGGAGTGGCACGGGCCCCACCTGCCGGTGGGGATGGACATGCTGCACGCGTACAGGATGGCGCTCGAGGCCGCACGGCTGACCGGCGGCGTCGTCCTCCCTCCGCTGCCCCTCGGAACCGAGACCTACACCGACGCCGAACGACTCCGCCACCGCGGATTCGCGGGGGACGAGCGGGTGCTCGGCATGGACTACCCCGGGTTCGCGCTTCCGAGCCTCTACACGGAGGAGAGCGTGATGGGGGTAGCTGTTCACGAGATCATCCGCGTGCTGAAACGGCAGGCGTTCAAGGTGATCGTGATCGTCAACGGGCACGGTGCGCCGAATCATCGCGCCACCCTCCAGCGGATCGCCACGGAGCAGTCCGAGCCGGGCCGCGTCACGGTCCTCTTGACCGGGTATTTCTACGACACGAACTACCGCGAGCACGCCGCGATCGGGGAGACGTCGTTCCTGCTGGCCTACCATCCGGAGACCGTCGACTTGGGCGCGCTTCCCGCCCTCCCGGAGCCTCTGCCCTACGTGGCGTTCGGCATCCTGGACCGGCCGACGATCGTCGGTGAGCCGTCGCCGGGATTCGCCGTCGCCGCGGAGTGGGACCCGCGCCACGCGACCGCGGAGCGCGGGCGTCGTGACGTCGACGGGGAAGCCCGCAGCATCGCCGCAAAGGCGACGGAGACGCTCACCGGTCTGCGGGCACCATGACCGCGGCCCGATGCCGGAGGTGAGGATGTCCTGGGGGCGTACGTAGCACGCCGGGGCCTCGAGGCCGTCGTCACCGCGTTCCTGGCGTCGCTGCTCGTCTTCGCGATGATCGGAGGGCTCCCCGGCGATCCGGCGCTGATCATTCTCGGGGACAAGGCCACGCCGGACCAGCTCCAGGCGTTGCACGCCTACCTCGGGCTGGACGAGCCGGTCCCGGTTCAATACCTCCGCTGGGTCGGCCGCCTGCTCCACGGCGATCTGGGCACGTCTTTCATCAACGGCATGCCCGTGCTCGACACCATCCGCCGTGCGTTTCCCATTACGCTTCAGCTCTCGGCGTGGGCGACGGCGGTCGTCCTGTTGATTGCGCTGCCGAGCGGCGTCTACGCGAGCACCCACCGGCGGTCCGCGCTGGCGCGGCTGCTCACAGGCTATCACGGCCTGGCCCTGGCCGCGCCGGTGTTCTGGGTGGGGATCCTGTTGTCGACGCTGTTCGGCGTGACCCTCCGATGGCTGCCCCCGTCCGGCTTCATCCCGCTGACCGACAGCCCGAGCCAATGGGCGCGCAGCTTGATCCTGCCGGCGGTGACGCTGGGGCTCGGCGTGGCGTCGGTGATGGCCCGGTTCATTCAGGCCTCGCTCGAGGACGTGCTCGACCGCGACTATGTGCGCACGGCGCGGGCCAAGGGGCTGCGGCAGCGCGCGGTCGTGTGGCGGCACGCGCTGCGAAACGCCCTCGTGCCGATCATCACCGTCTTCGGGATCCAGGCCGGATTTTTCATCGGCGGGGCGGTGATCACCGAGGCCGTCTTTGCCATCCCGGGCATGGGCAGCGCACTGTGGCGGGCGATCCTGGTGCGCGACTACTTCATCGTCCAGGCGATCGTCCTTGTGGGGATCGTGGCGTTCTTGCTCATCAACTTCCTCACCGATCTGACCTACGGGCTGCTCGATCCCCGTGTCCGCTATCAATAACAAGATCCGGACGCCCGTCGGGGCCCAGGCCGGCCCACGGCGGCGGCGACGCTGGCTCGCAGCCCCCGCCGTCCTGTTCCTCGCCGCGCTCGTGCTCGCCGCGGCCGGCGCGTCGGTGCTCGCGCACCACGACCCTCTGGAGATGAACAAGGCCGCCCCGCTGTCGGGACCGTCGCGCGCCTTTCTGCTGGGTGCGGATCAATTCGGCCGCGACATCTTGAGCCGGCTGCTGTACGGATCGCGCACGGCGCTTCTGATCGGGTTCGGTTCCACCATCGCCGCAGCGTGCCTCGGCGTTCCCCTCGGCCTGTGGGCCGGATACGCCGGGGGGACGGTCGACACGATAATCATGCGCGTCGTCGATACCCTGCTGGCGATTCCGGCGGTCCTCCTGGCGATGGCGCTGGTCGCGATGACGGGACGCGGGCCGGTCAACGTCGGGATCGCCGTCGCGGTCGTCGCGCTGCCGCAGTTTGCCCGCATCACCCGCGCGGGGACGCTGACGGAGAAGGCCATGGAGTACGTGGCGGCGGCCGTGGCGTCGGGCGGAGGCGACGCGCGCCTGCTCTTCCGCACGATCCTGCCCAACGTGCTGTCGCCCGTGTTCGTCCAGGTCCCCATCGCGGTCTCGCGCGCGATCCTGCTGGAGGCGAGCCTCAGCTTTCTCGGGCTGGGGACGCAACCGCCGCAGCCGTCTTGGGGGCTGATGATCCGCGAGAGCCGGGACTACATGTACACCGCCCCGCTGTACGGCGTGTTCCCCGGCACGGTTATCGCGCTGTCCGTGCTCGCCCTCAACGCGCTGTCGGACCGCGCACGCGGGGTCTGGCGTGCCTGAGGAACGAAGGGCCGAGTCACCAGGAGCCGCCCGCCCGCGCCGCGAAATTTCTCCTGTAAACGTTTTCACTCGCGCTCGTCTCGGGAGAGACGCGCTGGGCGAGCCCCGCGGGGCGCCACCGTCTCGCCGGGGGCCAAGCTGGGCAGGTGACGGTATGACGGTGCTGCACGTGGCGCACTACATCAACCAGTTCTTCGCCGGATGGGGCGGCGAAGAGAGCGCGAACCGGCCGCCGGAGCGGCGCGACGGGCCGGTCGGGCCGGGCCGCGCCCTGCAGGGCTTGCTGAAAGAGAACGGGCGGCTCATCTCCACACTCGTGTGTGGCGACACGTTCTTTGCCGAGCGGACGGAGGAGGCCCGCGAGACAGTGCGGGCGTGGCTCGAGGAGGTCCGCCCCGACCTCGTGGTGGCCGGACCCGCGTTCGCCGCCGGCCGGTACGGCGTCGCCTGCGCGGAGGTCTGCCGCATCGCCGCCGATCTCGGCGTCGCCGCCGTGACCGGTCTCCATCGCGAGAACCCTGGGCTCCTCGTCTACCGGAGGGCCTACGTGGTACCGACGGCGGACTCGGCCGTCGGAATGGCCCCCGCGCTTGGGGCGATGCTGACGCTGGGACGCAGGCTCGCCGCCGGCGCGGCCCTCGGGCCGGCGGGGGTGGAGGGCTATCTGCCGCGGGGCGTCCGGCGCCCCGGGCTGCGCGAGCACCCAGGCGCCGAGCGCGCCGTGGAGATGCTCGCGGCCAAGTTGGGCGGCCGGCCGTTCAGGACGGAGCTCCCGGTCGATGCGTACGACGCGGTGCCTCCGGCGAGGGCCGTCCCGAATCTCCGCGATGCCCGCATCGCCGTCGTCACGACGGGTGCGATCGTCCCGACCGGGAATCCCGACTACCTCAAGCGCTGCAGCGAGACACGGTGGGCCAAGTATGAGATCCGCGGCGTGGACGCGCTGACCAGCGATCGCTTCGAGTGCGTGCACGGCGGATTCTACAATGCCATGGCCAGCCAGAACCCCAACCTCGTTATGCCGCTCGATGTGCTGCGGGACCTCGAGCGCGAGGGGGCGATCGGCGGGATGGCGGATTTCTACTGCACGACGACAGGGAACGACCAGCGCCTCGCGGACTGCAAGCGTAATGGCCGGGAGATCGCGGCCGCACTGCGCGCGGCGGGCGTCAACGCCGCTCTCCTCGTCGCCACCTGAGGGTCCTGCAATCGTTGCGGTGCAACGATCAGCAAAGAGATTGACCGCGTGGGCATCCCGGTGGCGGTGATCAGCGCGCTGTCTCCGTTGGCGTTGCAGGCCGGGGCGAACCGCGTGGTGCAGGGCGTCAAGATCGAGCACGTCTGCGGCGACCCGGCGCTGCCAGCGGCGGCGGACCGGGCGCTGCGGCGCCGGATCGTCGAGCGGGCGCTCACAGCGTTGGGCCTGGATGTCGACCAGCCGACGCTGGTGGGGGCGGTGTGAAGACTGTGGATCGCTCCACCGTGCTCGAGATGGGGACCTTTCCCGTCGAGCGCGTCGCCTTCGGCTCACCGAGCCGCTGGTCGGCCGCGACGCTGGTGGTCGATCCGGATCGCATCACGGACCTCGTCCTGCAGGACCCCCGGATCCGCGGCGTCACGGTCGATCTGGTTCAGCCGGGTGAAGACACGCGGATCATCCACGTGCGGGATGTGATCGAGCCGCGGCTCAAAGTGACCGGCCGGGGTCATGTGTATCCCGGGATCTGCGGGCATCCACCGGACACCGTCGGCGCGGGCCTCACCTTCCGGTACGAGGGATTCGGGGTGATGATCTGTTCGGAAGTCCTCCCCCACATCCGCCGGGCGGTGAGCGCCGCGACCGATAGCCTGATCGACATGTCCGGCCCCGGCGCCGTCACCGAGTACAGCCGCCTGCGCTACGTGGTGCTGACACTCGAAACCCAGCCGGACCTGGACCTCACGGAGTGGAACGACGCGCTGTGCCTCGCCGGTCATCGCGTCGCCGATGAGCTCGCCGCGGTGCTGGCCCCGCTCGAACCGGTGCGGCGCCAGTCCTACGGGCTCCGACCGGGGACCGGCCCCCTCCCCCGCGTCGTCCACGTGCACACGTTGAACGCGTCGATGGTGCCCGGCATCGGCACGGGCATCTATGGTTTCACACCTCACGCGCTTCCCGTGCTGCTGCACCCGAACGAGATCCTCGACGGCGCCATCGCCGGCGACGCGGTGGTCGGCTACCCGGGCAAGTGCACTTGGCTGCAGGTGAACAATCCCGTACTGGCGGCGCTGTACGCCCACCACGCGCGCACGCTCGACTGGGTAGGATGCATCATCTCGCGAACCAGGTGGGGGGCGCTCCGGGAAAAGCAATTGTCCGCGTACCAGACCGTCAAGCTGGCCCAGATGCTCGATGCCCAAGGCGCGCTGGTGACGTGGAACCACGGTGGCAACGATCTGGTCGAGGTGATGCTCACCATTCAGGAACTGGAGCGCGCGGGCATCAAGACGGTCTTCCTCACCATCGAGTCCGACATCAAGGTGGTCCGGCTGAGGCCCGAGCTCGCCGAGACGGGCTCCGACGAGCCCCCCCTGCTGTTCAGCGTGCCCGAGGCGGATGCCATCGTCAGCACTGGGACGCTGGCGCCCACCGACGCGCTCCCCCCGGTGGGACGCGTGGTCGGTGGGACCGAGATGACGTTCGACCAGGAGCGTCCGGAGCTGCGCACGCCTGCCGGGGGACCGTTAGACTTGGAATTGCTCTCTGGAGCCTATTCGCCCATCTTCGGCCACTTCGACAACTACGGTCTCGGCCGGCAGAGCTACCATGATTACTAGGCCGGTCATCCGCGCCACGCGCTTCGTGCTGGCCCACGTCCCCAACCTCGTCTATGCCGGCTCGAAGCCGCGCCGCGAGATGGCCATCCGCGGCGGCGACCTTCGGGGGCGGATTCGGGAGCGCCTCCGCACGTTCAGAGACGCGGTGGCGTACGCCCCCCATCAGGTCATGATCGGCAACCGGGCCCCCGAAGATCTGTGGAGCCTCCCGCGCCCCTGGCACGCGCAGCCCGAGACTGAGGCGCCCCACGAAGGACCGGCCGGGGCCGTGATCGACGAATCCGCGTTCTATGCATGGCTCGCGCGCGCCGATGCCGGCCGGCTGATGCGCTTCGATGAAGCCTTCGCGGTGCGGGCCGAGCCGCTGCTGCGCGGTACCCGGATCGCGACGGCGTCGCCCGGCGCCCTCCGCAGCGCGGTCGCCTCGGGCGGGGAACCCATCGGCGATGGAGGGGACCGGTGGATCGGCGTCGTCCTTCCCGGGCACGCGCAGGATGAGTCGCTCGCGGCGCCGGTATTGCTGGAGAACCTGGCGACCAAGGCCACGGGCGCACTGGCCCTGCAGCGTCTCCTCGATGACGTCGCCGGCGACGAGCCGGTGGATTTCCTGCTGGGGTGCGGGGAGGAAGCCGTCGGCGATCGTTACCAGCGCGGGGGCGGGAATCTGGCCAAGGCCATCGGTGAGCTGGCAGGGATCCGCACCGCCGGCGGCGCGGACGTGAAGGCGTTCTGCGCGGGGCCTGTGCATGCGCTGATCATCGCCGCATCGCTCGTGGCGAGCGGTGTGCACCGGCGGGTCGTCGTTGTGGCGGGAGGCTCGCTCGCGAAGCTGGGGATGAAGTTCCTCGGGCACCTCGCCTCCGGGTATCCCATCTTGGAGGACGTGCTGGTGGGGGTGGCGATCGACGTGGTTGCGGATGACGGCCTGAGCCCGGTGATCGCCCTGGAGGCGGCGGCGGTGCACCGGATCGGCGATGGGGCGGCGCCGCATCAGATGGCGGCCGCGCTGACCCAGGCCCCGCTGCGGGCCCGCGGGCTGCGGCTCAGCGATGTCGACCGCTTTGCCGTCGAGCTGCACAACCCGGACATCACCGAGCCGGCCGGCTCCGGCGATGTGCCGCGCAGGAACTATCAAGTGATCGCCGCCCTCGCCGCGCAGGCGGGCGAGATCGACCGGGAGGGCATCCCGGCATTCGTGCGCCGGCACGGGCTGCCCGGATTCTCGCCCACCCAGGGCCACATCCCTTCGGCGATTCCCTATCTCCCACACGCGATCGCCGGCCTGACCAGCGGTAAGTTCCGCCTGGTACAGTTGGTCGCGAAGGGCAGCCTCTTCCTCGGACGGATGACAGAGATGGCGGACGGCGCAAGCCTCCTCCTTGAACGGAACGCACCCTGACAATGATGGAAAGGAGCGATCGAGCGATGGTGGACTTGAGAGACAAGTTGGTGCTGGCCTTGGGTGAGCGCGACGGCATCCCGGGTCAGGCACTCCAGGCGTGCGCGGAGAGCGCCGGCGCCCGCGTCATCTATGTCGCGACCCAGTGTTTCGCCTGAACGTCGGCAGGAGCCATGGACCTGGAGGAGCAGGACGCCATCCGGCGCGTGGCAGAAAGCGGAGCGCGGGAGCAGATGCTGGTCCTGCTCGGCACGCCGACGGCCGGCAGCACCTTGATGACCGCGCTGACGCTGTCGCAGGGCGATCCGAGCTACGCTGGGGCCTTGGCCGGGATCCCGTTGGGACTCCCGAGCTACCACATCCTTGAAGATCGTGTGCGGGAAGCGATCCCCGCCGACGTCTACGAGCGAGAGATCGGCCCGCTGGAGTTTGTGCTCGATAAGGCGGAGATCGTGACCGCCCTCGAAAAAGTGCGCGCCGAGACGATCTCTCCGTAGCCGCCGTCCCCGGCTAGTTGCGGGGCCGCGTGCCGTGCGGGGCGGCGGGATTGACCGTGCTTTCTCTGATGACCAGGCGCACGGGCAACTGGATCGACGGGGGCATCGTCCCGGTGCGAATCGCCGTCAAGAGCATAGCCGCCGCGCGCCGTCCGAGCTCCACCGCGGGCTGCGCGACCGTCGTCAGCCGGGGATTGGCCATCCGCGCGAACGGGATATCATCGAACCCGACGACGGCGATGTCCCGCGGTGCCACGATCGCGTGCTCCCGCAGCAGGTCCATGATCTGAAAGGCGAGCTTGTCATCATAGCAGATCAGGGCGTCCGGTCGGTCCTTCGCGATCGCCGCGGCAAAGGATCCGTTGATTTCCCCGCGCTGAGGGGGGGAGTCGTAGACGCGGAGGGGCTCGGCACCACTCACCGTCTTGAGGGCGCGAGCGACGGCGTCGCGGCGCGTCAGATCCGACGCGTTGCCCTGACCCGCGACGTAGGCCAGTCGCCGATACCCGTTCTCGAAGAGGTGCTGCATCACCGCGTCCATGCCCTGAATGTCATCGGCCCGTATGCAGCCCTGGGCGAGATCCGATTGGTACCCGGCGAGGTGAGGGTGCTCGCCGTTGAGGAACACGACGGGGGTGGCCCGCGTCACGAGCCGGGTTTCCCGCTGCCGCACCATGCTACCCAATAGCGCGATCCCGTCGGCGCGGTGCATGGCGAACATCTCGAGCGCGCGGTGCTCGTGTGCAGGGTCGTCGAACCCATTGGCCAGCATCACCGTATACGCGTGCGCGGCGGCCTCCTGTTCGAAGCCCGTGACGATTTCCCCATGGATCGGATCGATCGCATCGGGGATCAGCAGGCCGAGCGTCTGCGTCGCGCGGACGACCAGACTCCGGGCCGCTCGGTTCGGGATGTAGCCCAAGCGTCGGGCGACGGTGATGACGCGCTTGCGCGTGCGCTCGTTGACCTGCGGCTGGTCCCGCAGGGCTCGGGAGACGGTGGCAACGGAAACGCCGGCGCCCTTGGCAACGTCTTCGATGGTCACACTTTGGCTTGGCAGCGGCGTTGTCTCCTCTCTTGGCCCCCAATGTTCTCCGGACCCCCCCGCTCGTCCTCCGGCCGCCACCCTCCTCTGCCAGAGACGGCTGCCTCATGGCCGGAGATGACGATCACCGTCTCGATCGTCGTAAACCCCTCTGACCGCTGCCACGTCTTCATCGGCTCCATCTCGCGCCGCGCATTGTTCGCGCCAATGCCATAGTAGGGGCGCCGTCTAGGATGCGGCAATTCACCAAAGTCGAATTTCCTCTTAAAGTGTCTCGGTCAGCCCCGCCACCAAATTGACGCATCTTTCAGGTTAAGCGAGCGCGGGCCGTTCTGGCGTCTGCGACTTTGCTTACAGGAAACCTCCGAACCCTAGAGGTCCAAAGCCCTACAGGCCCCTACACCTCTGTTTATTAGCCTCGCAGTTTGGCGGGAGGGACCCAAATGTCCGTCTGTGGCAGTGCCCGGCGCTGCGCGTGTTTGGTGACACTTCTGGGCATACAGCCATAACGGAGGTGGGTGATGAAGGGGCAAGCGATTGCCTTGGTATTAAGCATCATAGTCGGAATGTGCGTATCGGTCTCTACTGCACGGTCAGTATCGGGGACTATTACGGCTGTGAACGACGTGCTCTCGGTGGCCGCTACTCCAGTGAGGCCGCAGATGCTGTTTGAGATTGGCCTCGTCATAGAAAACAAGAGCAGCAACCGCGTCCACCTAGACCCAACTCGCTTCGTACTGGTGATGGATCAGCGGGGACAGATGAACGCCCTCAATTCCGAACAAGCAATGCCGTAACGACGAGCCCGCTCTCTGGGAGGGAGGCAGATTCGATGTTGCGCGTTCGTGCCATAATCTCGAGCGCTTGCGTGCTCGCGCTTCTCTCGCTTCTCACGACGGCGCACCCCGTGTCCGCGCGAGGCGGCTACCAAATTTGCAATCGGACGAGCGAGAAGCTGTTTCTGGCGATCGCGTACTACAGCGGCGACCGCGACTTCTTCGTCTCGGAGGGGTGGTGGACGCTTACTCCCGGCGTCTGCGCGCGGGTCTTCCCCAACCGCTCGTTTGAAGGGCACCGGTACTACTACGCCCAAACCGAAAACAAGTCGTCCGAGTGGACCAGCGACAACGGGGTCCAGGTGTGCATCGATCCGCACAACAAGTTTACGATCGCGCATGCGGACAGTGGATCCGCCTGCCCGAGCCCGTACGTGCGGCAGAAGTTCCACTATTTTAGCGACGCCGACCCGCTGAACCTGACGCTCGACACACCTGCCGCAGGCGGCCAACCCGCGCCGTCCGCGCCGAGCGGCGGCGCCTGTCTTCGCGCCGCCAACGATCGCGACTACAAGGTGTCTTTCACCGT
>DASSXJ010000255.1 GCA_035703895.1 bacterium
GCGAAGGTGATCCATGCGTTCTGGGTGGCAGAAACACGCGGCATTCGTGCGAATCGGAGAAGACCCAGCGCCACCCGCAGGATGCGCGTCACGATCAGGGTGGCGAGAGCAAAGATGAAGATCTTCTGTAATTCCCAAATCGCCAGAGGAGTGTTGCCAACTCGCAGGGACGACCTGAGCGCCAGGACCGTTATGAGGCCGGTGATTGCCACACCCAACATCAATGGTGCGAATCTTTTCACGCCCATCCCCCCCTCATTCCTCGAACGTGCCCAACTGGATCGCCTCACGCGTCGGTGAGACGTTTTGGCCGCGGCAACATCATTTCCTCTGGGAGGCGAACAGGTGTTTGGCAGCAGAAAACTTGCCTGGCCCTTCCTCGGGTATTACAATGCTCGGTGCCGCTCCTAGGGCAACCACCGACGGAGGGATCGCCGTGAGACCGTACTGGCGGGGGCATGTCAGCTTCGGGTTGGTCACGTTTCCGGTCAAGCTCTACACCGCGACCGAAGAGAAGGACGTGCGATTCCGGCTTCTCCACAGTGAGTGCCTCAACCCCATCAAGAACCAGCGGTACTGTCCGTACCATGAGCGCGTCATCGAGTGGAAGGACGTGGTCCGAGGATACGAAGTCAGCAAGGGAAAGTTCATCACGGTCACCGATGAGGAATTGGAAGGTTTGCCGAGCGATACGAGCCGCAGTGTAAATGTCGCCGGGTTTGTCGAGCTGACAGAGATCGATCCGCTGTACTATGAGCATTCCTACTACGTGGCCCCCGACGAAGGCGGCACCAAAGCGTTCGTCCTCTTTCGGGACGCGCTCAAGGAGGTCAACCGGGTCGCCGTCGGCCAGGTCGTGATTCGCGACAAGGAGTACCCGGTGGCGCTGCGGCCCTACGAAGACGGCATGGTGATGGCGACGCTGTTCTATGCGGATGAGGTTCGCGCGCTGTCCGCGCTCGACGAGTTTCCCGTGGAGGCGAAGATCCATCCCAACGAGCGAAAGATGGCGCTCCAGCTCGTCGAGAATCTGGCGATGGAGTTTCATATCGAAGAGTTCCGCGACGAATACCGGGACAAGGTCGTGGCGATGATCAAGGCCAAGGGTGAGGGCGCGCCGGTCGCCTCTCCCAAGGCTCAAGAACCTGGAAAGGTCATCGACCTGATGGAAGCCCTCAAGCGCAGCGTAGAGATGGCGCAGGGGCAGCGCAAAGCCGGTCCTCGGCGCAGCGCCTCAGGCACTCAGCGGAAGGCGGCCGCCGGCGGGATGCACGAGCGGCCGCAATAGCGCTTACCCCGGCGCGGTGACCTAATATGCCTGTCGACCGGGTGCTCCTGATCCATGGATACAGCGTGCGCGCGCTGAATGCATACGCGCATTTCCCAGCCCTCTTATCCGCCCAAAGGATCCCCAACGACAGCATCCTGCTCTCGGCCTTCCTCTCGCTCGATGATGAGGTGACGGTCGACGATCTCGCGGCTGCGCTGGAGGATCACGCCGGCCAACTCGAGGCGGCCGGCGTGACGATCGCACGCACCGCCGTCGCCTGCCACTCCACCGGCGCGATCATCGCCAGACGGTGGATCCTGAACCGGCAGGCCCAAGGACGGCCGTTGCCGTCGCATCTGATCACCCTTGCCGGAGCCAACCATGGTTCCACGCTGGCCCAGTTGGGCCGGACCATCCTGGCGAAGCTGTTCTTCGGTATCGTGGATCAGTCATCGGTGGGGATGCGGGTACTCGCGGATCTCGACTACGGGAGCCCATTCCTCTGGAGGCTCAACACCGAGTGGTTGGACGCGTGGAACGCAGGGCGCCTCGATGCGGTGCGGGTGTTCAGCCTCGGGGGCGACGACCACAGCGAGTTTCGGGATCAGGTGTTTTGGCAGACACGGGAGAATGGGTCGGACAGTACCGTCCGCGTCAGCGGGGCGAACCTCAATTACACTCGTTTGGAGGCCGACCCGCAGACCGATCCACCGCAGCTGCGGTCGGTGTCGATGCGGACGCCCGCGGCCCATTTGGTCGTTCCGGGGTATACGCATAGCGGAATCATCGGCGCGGTCACGGCACCCCGCGATCCGCCGTTTGCGGCGCTGCTGCAGGCCCTCGCCGTCACTGACGACGCAAGCTACGGGGCCGTCGTGAAGGATTGGTCCGCCCGGACCGCCGCATGGACGAACCAGCATGCCGACCAAGCCAACGCCACGATCGTGTTCAGGCTCCACGACGCCGCCGGGAGGCCGATCGGCGACAATTTGATCTTGCTGCAAGACGCCCAAGGAAGCGCGCAGCGTGTGAGCGCCAGCCTCGAGTCTCACCAGCCCATTCAAAACGCGACCGACCCGTCTTCCGTGTCATTTTATGTGAACTACGCGAGGCTTATGACGACCCATCCCCACACGGTGCATATCGAAGCGCGGAGTGGGAGCTCGGCGATCGACTATCAGAATGTCGATTACGTCCTGGGAGATCCGGCCCTTGCCCTTGTGCGGCCGAACGAGGTCACGTACGCGGATGTGCAGCTCGTGCGCGACGTGGAGCATACGTACAGCGTTGTGCCCTACGATCCGTCGCGCAACGTGAACGCGACCTGGCCGCCCCTCCCGAAGTGATCGGGGACGGACCGCAGCGTCCGGCCGGTCAGTTCAATCGCGCAAGCAGCTCCCTTACCTGGAGCAGGTATGTCTCCACGGCCGGCCGGTCGCCCGCATCTTTGGGGACCGTGCGAAGATACTGCTCGAGCAGCCGCCGGGCCTCGACAAGCTTCCCCTGCCGGTACCGGATCAGCCCGAGATCCCGGACATCTCCAGCGAGGTCCGGGGCGAGGAGCAAGATCCGCTCGACCGCCGCGGCGGTACGATCAAGGTCCTCCTTCTGGAGAAAGATGCCCTTCAAGTTCCGCAGGATACGCACAAGGATGTAGCGAGTCGGGGTGGGGGCGAGATAGTCCTTGCGAAACGGCGCCGACCCTTGGGTCATCTCTTCGAAGAGATGACCGCAGCCGGCCTCGGTGAGGACCACTCCGCGAAAGGCGTCCACAAAAAGGGGCGCGCCTTTTGTCTCGCAGCCCACGAGGAAATGCGCCGGCATCCCGACCCCAAACATCGGGAGGCGCAGCCGCCAGCCCACCTCGAGATGCACCACCGCGAGGGTGATGGGGATGCCGCGGCGGCGGTCAAGGACCTCGTTGAGAAAGCTGTTCTTGGGATCGCCGTAGTGCTGCGTGTTGCCTCTGAAGCTCGCTTCCTTGAACAGGAACTCACACAGCGCGGAGACGGCCTCTGGCGGCTCTGTGCCGGGAGGGACATGGGCACGGGCCTTGTCGGCCAGGCGGTCCAGCTCCGCGAGGTAACCGGGAACGTTCAGGGAGGAGTACTCTTCTGCCGCGATCAACAGCGCCCCTTCGGCCAGGGGAATTTCGGCGCCCGACATCCGCGCGAGCGCCTCAAACCGCTCGCGCGGCCCACCGCTCATCGAGCGGTGAGTCCTCGCTCGCCGGCGTGGGTGGCGAGAATTTTCTCAGCGATGGTCTGCCCCATGTGATTGTCCAAGGTCTTCCTGATCACCCCTACGGTTGCCTTCGAAACGGATGGACGCTCTGTACGACTCGTGAATACCAAACAAATGTTTGCCGACCATTCGGCAGGATCTTTGGTGATATTTAGCAAATATTCACCCAGGCGAACCTGCGTTCACCAAACGAAGGATTGTCGGAACGGTGTTTGGCTCTCGAGTGAAACGACTCAACCGGAGGCACCTGAGGCATCTAATCCCCGTCGCCAAAAAAATCTTATAGACAGGGCCGGTATCCACTATGGAACGAACCCGTATCGTGCTCGCAGATGACATGGCCGTTATCCGGCAGGGCGTTCGGGCGATGCTGAGCGCCGTTGACGACGTTGAGATCGTTGGCGAGGCCGCCGATGGGGAAGAGGCGGTGCGGCTCGCGTGCGAGCTCAAACCCGATGCGGTGCTGATCGATCAGGATATGCCCCGCTGCGATGGGATTGAAGCGACCCGCCACCTCAAGCAGGCCATGCCCGATGTCGAGATCATCGTCATGACGGATCGGCTTGATGAGGCGAAGGCGTTGGAGGCCACAGAGGCGGGGGCGACGGGCTACATTCTCAAAGACATTCCCGCTCCCAACCTTGCGGCCGCGCTGCGGTCCGTGTGCAATGGACGCGCCTTTTTTCATCCGGAGATCACCCGGAAGCTCATCGACAACCTAGGGCGCCTGATCCGCGAGGGACGGACACGAAAGAACGTCGAACCCGAAGGGCTGACGCGGCGACAGTTTGACATTCTCGTCGAACTGGCCAAAGGGAGTACCTACGGTCAGATCGCCAGCAAGTTTGTCGTGACCGAGGGAACGATCAAGACGCACATCCACAACATCCTCCGCAAGTTGGGCTGCCACAACCGTACGCAACTTGTGGCCTACGTTCTGCGCAAGGGACTGATCAAGTAGACGGCGAGTGCCGGCCGGCTCCGTCAATCACATGGAGACCTGCTGAACGAACACGTGTTGGGATTGACGGATGAAGAACGATGACGGTACTATAGCGGCAATCGAATAGTACCTCCGAACGGGCAAACCCGGAGCAATCCGGGGACGCAAAGCCGCGGGACCCTCGTGGTCAGCCGGGCCGCCGAAGAGGGCATCCGCGATGTGCTCACGGGGTCCTCACCGGATCTCGTGAGTTTTTTTATTCGGCGCTGGCCGGTCGCCGCGACATTCAATCGTTGCTCGGAGGATACGACGAGAGCGCAGCACTCGCACCAGGTGACCACGCACTCATCGCACCCGATCAGACGTACAAAGAATCTACCCAATAGTTAGCGACAATCTACCTTTCGGAATATCGACGCTGCGGTCTCGCGTGCGTTAGATTCGAAGAATACTTCGCCTTGGACAACATTCGGGGAGAATGTGTGGCGGCGGTGACAGTCTCACGAACGCCGAGCGATTCGTATGTCAACGTGCGCTCCGAAGAGTGTTTGGCTGAGCCCTCGTCGGCTGACCCGGAGCACGGGTTGCGCGTAGTCATGTACCGTGACGAGGCGTACGTCATTGTTGGTGTGTACTTCGCGCGCGGCCCGTACGGCGGACGCGATCTCCGGTACATCCTTGGTCCGATCTGGCCCAAGCGGGGGGCGCCGCCGGGTCCGTAACGTACGGCGGGGTGGATGATCAACTGGTACGCGGTGCAGGCCAAGAGCCACTGTGAAGGTCGGGCGCTTTCGCATTTGACGCAGAAGGCGATCCCCGCGTTCTTGCCCTTCATCGAAGTCATCCATTATTATCGGTCTCGCCGCGTCGTCCGCCTCGAGCCGTTGTTTCCAAGTTACCTGTTCGTGCAGTTGGAATCCATGGATAGCAATCCGAGTCACTGGAACGTCGTGCGCTGGACCCCGGGCGTGAAGTCGATCCTAGGCACCGAGGGATCGCCGATGCCTGTCCCGGACGACGCAATCGACGCCATTCGGGCGCGGGTGAAGGAACTCGGGTTTGTTCGCCCCGGGCCGCGGTTCGAGCCGAAGGCCCGGGTGATGATCCGACGCGGCCCCTTGGCCGGGCTGGAAGCCGTTTTTGAACGTCCGCTATCCGGTTCTGGGCGAGTGCAGGTGCTGATGCACCTGCTCGGACAGCAGAGGAGAGTCCAGGTCGACGCAGTCGATCTTGAGTTGGTCTGACTACCGCACGACAAACCGAGAAGGCTATCGCGCGTGCATCGGAGACCTCGGATGCACGGTTCCGGCGGAGCCATGGCGTGCGGAGCCATGGCGTGATGAGGCTTCGCCGGCGACCCAACACCCCCAGATATCCGCCGCGCATAAGCGGTTTCGCGTGACACGGATGATCAAGGACAATCCCCAAGATGACGCGCCGTGCGGATCGCGCGCACGGTGACGGAGGTGAACACTGACGATGATGGCTCCCCTTCACCACACGGTTCGCCCTCTCGCCACGGGGCTGGTATTGCTGGTCGCTCTCGTGGCGTGGCCGTCGGCTCGCGTCGAGGCCACGCCCGTGAAGGTGACGGGGGTGTCGGTACAGGAGGCGCCGGGCGAACTCCAGGTCTTGATCACGACCTCGGGGCCGGCGCGCTATCAACAGGTCAGCGTGCGGCCCCAATGGGTCGTCGTCGACGTGATGGGCGCGGAGCTAGGCGTCCCGGCGGGAAGGCTGCCGTTCAACGGCGGTCCGGTTTCGCAGGTCCGAGTCGGCCAGTTCGCAGCCGACATCGTTCGGGTCGTTGTGGAGCTGGTCCAGCCGGTCCGTCCTCGCTTGGGTCCTGCTCAGAACGGCATGGCGCTGGTCATCGGGATCCCGGCATCGGGGGTGGCCGGGCGTGCAAACGCGACCATGCGCGGCGAGACCATTCAGGGCGCGCTCCCGAAAGTCACGGAGATCAGTGTCTGGGGCGCGGCCGACAAGCCGTGGGTCTCGATTGCGGCGACAGGACCCGTCCGGTACCAACTTCGCAACGTCGAGCCAGACTGGGTGGTCCTGGACGTGTCGAGGGCCCACTTGGCCCTCGAGTCAGGAAAGCCCCCGGCCGGTCGAGGCATTGTGAAGCAGATCCGCGCGGGGCAGTTTGCCCCTGACGTGGTCCGCGTGGTTCTGGAGCTCGTCGAACGCGCCCCGATTCACGTGGCAACTTCGCCGGATAGAGCCGCGATCGTTGTGAGCTTCAAAGAGGCGAAGGGCAGCACGGGGAATCGTATCCTGCCGCCTGACCAGCACGCTGGGACCGTCCTGTCTGCCGCGAGTGCGCCGGCCCCCACAACCGTGCAGCCTGCGGAGAGCGCGCAGCCGTCGAACGCCGGTCTCCCTCAACTCGTAGCGAGCGGTGGGCCTACGGGTGTTCGTCCGGCGGCCCCCACGGTACCGACACTGGTCAGTCCTCAGCCGCCGGCCTCTCAAGGCACCGGCCGCTACTCGGCCGGGCCCTACCTGCTTGGTCCCGAGGATGTGCTGGAGATTACCGTGTGGGGATACCCGGATATGACCCGCGTTGTCACCGTGCGGCCGGACGGTCAGGTCGCGGTCCCTCTGGCAGGGACCGTGACGGCGGGGGGGCGGTCGGTCGAGCGCCTGACCCAAGATCTTACCCGAGCATTCGCCAAGTACATTATCAATCCGCAGGTCTCCGTGATTGTGAAGGAGTTCCGAAAGATTCGCGTCTCGGTCCTCGGTCAGGTCACCCATCCGGGGACGTATACGCTGCCTCCCGGAACGCGAATCCTCGACGCGTTGTCCGTCGCCTCGGGAGTCACGGACAACGCCGCGCTGCCCGAGGCGCAACTGGTGCGGACGTCCGGCCGGACCCAGCCGATCAGCCTCGATGGCCTCTTGATCCAGCAAGACCTGCAGCAGAACCTCGTGCTGGAACCGGGCGATACGCTGATCATCCCGGAGGACACGAAGAACAAATTTTACGTGCTGGGGGATGTCAATCATCCGGGGATCTACCCGCTCAAGGGGGACGTGACGGTGCTCCAAGCCCTGGCCGTGGCGGGCGGCCCGGTGCTCCACGGTGCATCGACGTCGAACACGGCTCACATCGTGCGCCGCACGGATAACTCCCAAGGGCCGCTCACCGCCAGCGTACGAGCGCAGGATGTCCATCCCATCGCAAACGGCGGCGGTGTCCTCATCACCATGGACCTGCAGAAGATGTATAAGGGTGACCTGCGACAGAATGAAACCCTGCGGCCTGGCGATGTGATGGTGGTCCCAGCGCCCGGGGTCGCCGCCCTGCCGACGATCCTCGGCATTATCTCGACCATCTTCCTGGGGCTCCGGCCGTGATGGCGACCGGGACTGATCGGACACCGACGGTCGCACAGAGCGAGGTTCTGAGAGACCTGCTGTCTGCGGTGTACCGGCGCCGGCCGATCTTCGGCATCGCCGTGCTCATTACCACGGTCGTCGCCACGATCTTCTCCCTGGTCAGGCCGCCCGTCTACGAGGCATCGAGCACGGTTATCGCCGACAAGACTCCTCCCCTGGTCCTGCTCCCGAATCCCGGCGGCCAATCGAGCCTTGTGCAGCAGCCCCTGGCGCAGGCGCCGGATGCGTTCACGCTCGCCGAGCTCGTGAAGAGCGAAGCGGTGCGCGATGGAGCCACGTCG
>DASSXJ010000256.1 GCA_035703895.1 bacterium
CGGCTCGCCACCCGCTCGAAATGCAGGGGGAATTTCGCCCGCGGGCGAAACGCGATCCCAAGACGGGTGACCCGCGCAGTCGCGATAGCCGGAGCCGGAGACCGATCGGTCACCGGGACGGGTGAGAAAAACGGAGGCGCAGAAAATGCGACAGAAACTCCTAAACGGCACCCCGCACTGTGTCATGCTCTTAATGGCCGTCCTACTGGCACTGGGGGTCGGCACTCAGGTCCCGACGCCCCCGCCGGTCCTCGCCCAGGCATCCAAGTACAAGGAAGCGCCCATGCTCGCGGCGCTCGTGAAGGCCGGCAAGTTGCCGCCGGTGGCCCAGCGCCTGCCGGAAGACCCGCTGGTCGTCGACACGATCGAGGGCATCGGGCAGTACGGCGGCGTCTGGCGCCGGGGCTTCCTCGGTCCCGGCGACTTCAACAACTACCACAGGATCGTCTACGACGCCCTCGTCCGCTACTCGCCGGACGGGACCAAAGTCGAGCCGAAGTACGCCGCGAGCGTGACACCGTCCAAGGATTTCACGATGTGGACGGTGAGGCTGCGCAAGGGCGCTAAGTGGTCGGACGGCAGCCCGTTCACCGCGGACGATATCATGTTCTGGTACAACGACGTGCTCCTGAGCAAGGACCTCACCCCGGCGCTGCCCGTCTGGATGAAGAACCACGATGGCTCACCGGTCGCGGTCCAGCGCGTGGACGATATCACGGTCCGCTGGACGTACAAGGACCCGAGCACCACCTTCATGATGGAGCTCGCCAACAAGGACAGCGGCGATCGTCAGAACGCGTGTTTTCTCCCGTCCCGATATCTCAAGCAGTTCCACACCAAGTACGCGGACAAGGCGAAGCTGGATCAGATGGTCGCCGCGGCCAAGTTCAAGACGTGGGTGGAGCTCTTTAACGCCAGAGCGCAACCGCCGGAGAACCCCGAGCGCCCGGTGATGTCGGCATGGGTACCGGCGACGCGTATCAGTGACCAGTTGTTCGTGCTGCGCCGCAACCCCTACTACGTCGGCGTGGATAAGGCGGGGAACCAACTGCCGTATATCGACACGGTCCAATTCAAATTCTTTGCCGACATCCAGTCCCTCAACCTCGCCGCGATCGCCGGCCAGCTGGATGAGCAGGAGCGGCACATCGTCCTCGGCAACTACCCGGTGCTTAAGGAGCACGAGAAGGACGGCAAGTACCGCGTCATCCTCTGGCAGGGCTTCGGCGGCGCCGACGCCGACGTCACGTTCAACGAGACGTACACGAAGGACCCCGACCTCGGCCGCCTGCTCCAGAACCGGGACTTCCGCATCGCCATGTCGTATGCGATCAACCGAAACCAGATCAAGGAGTCCGCGTTCCTTGGCCTTGGGGAAGCCCGCCAGCCGGTTGCCGCGCCGTGGTCGCCGTACTACCCTGGCAATCTCTACGCCCGGAAGTACACGGAGTACCGGCCGGACGAGGCCAACCGCATCCTCGATCGGATCGGGCTGGATAAAAAGGACGGTGAGGGCTTCCGCCTCTTCCCGGGCGGCAACCGCCGCGTCACCATCGAGCTCTCCGTCGTGCCCGCCTTCGGTCCCTGGCCGGACGTCGCGCAGCTGATCGCCAAGGACTGGGAGCGGGTCGGGATCAAAATCATTGTCCAGGTCCGCGATCGGGCACTGCACTTCCAGATGCGGCAGTCGAACGACCTGCAGGCGGAGATCTGGAACCAGGATACCGCCGGGTTCCCGTTCACGGGGACCCCGAAGTACGATCCCCGCACGATCCTCTACGGCACCATCACGATCGGGCCGCTGTGGAAACAGTGGTACGATACGGGCGGGAAGGAAGGCGCGGAGCCGCCTGCGCCGGTGAAGCGACTCGTCGAGCTGATTGACCGGGCCAAGACGGCCGATCCCAAGGAACAGGCCAGGGACGCCCAGGAGATCTTCAAGATCTGGGTGGACAACGTCTTCGAGATCGGGACGATCGGCCTCACCCCGATGGACCAGGGGGTTGTCGTGGTCAACGCCCACATGCACAACGTCCCAACCAAGCTGGGCAAGGACTGGCCGCTGCGCACGCCGGGGAACGCGCGCACGGAGCAGTTCTACTACAAGTAGACATACGACCGCCACGCGCGGGGGGCGGCCCTTCGGCGCCCCCCGCCGCGTCGCGCGAGGCCGGGTCCCGTGCTGCGCGTCCTATTCCAGCGCCTGCTGCTCCTGCCGATCCTGCTCGCGGTATTCTCGATCGCGGTCTTTGCGCTTGTCCAAGCGCCGCCCGGGGGCTTCCTCACAAGTTACGTGTCTATGCTCGCCTCCTCCGGCTCATCGATCAGCGAGGAGCAGGTCGAGGCGCTTCGCCGGCAGTTCGGGCTCGATCAACCGTTCCACGTCCGATACTTCCGCTGGGTCCAGAACCTTGCGCGGGGTGACCTCGGGCTGTCCCTGGAGTACCAGCGCCCCAACGTTGAGTTGATCCATCAGTATCTGCTGCTGACCGTCCTGCTCGCGCTCTTCTCGTTTGTGCTCACGTGGGCGATCGCGATTCCCGCCGGCATCTACTCGGCGACGCATCCGCGTTCGTGGGTCGACTATGCGTTGACCGTCATGAACTACATCGGCGTGGCGATCCCAAACTTCATGCTGGCCCTCGTCTTGATGTGGATCGCGTTCTCGCGCTTCGGCATCAGCGTCACAGGGCTGTTCTCGCCCGAGTACGTGCAGGCGCCGTGGACTCTGGGTCGCGTGACCGACCTGCTCACGCACATCTGGCTGCCGACGATCGTGCTGGGGATCGCCGGGACGGCTCGCCTCACCCGCGTCATGCGCGCCAACCTGCTGGACGAGCTCCATAAGCCGTACGTTGTCACCGCGCGCGCCAAAGGATTGTCGGAGTGGCGGCTGGTCCTCAAATACCCGGTCAGGGTGGCGATCAACCCGCTGGTCAGCACGATCGGCTGGTATCTGCCGCAGCTGTTCTCGGGAAGCCTGATCGTCGCCACGGTGATGAACCTGCCGAACATCGGGCCGCTGCTGCTGCGCGCCCTCGTTCAGCAGGACACGTACCTCGCGGGCAGCGTCCTGATGATCTACTGCTTCTTCACCGTCATCGGGACCCTGATCTCGGACCTCTTGCTGGCCTGGGTTGACCCGCGGATCCGCATGGAAAGGTGAAGGTGCCAGGGGACACCGACGTCCAGGGGCACGTCGCCGATCTCGCCGGGTCGGTCGCGGCGGCGGCCCCGCCCGCGTCGGAGACCGAAGCGCGCGTCTCGGTCGCGCCCAACTGGAAGCTCGTGTGGTGGCGGTTCAAGAAGCACCGCCTGGCGATGGTCAGCGCCGGCGTGCTGGTCCTCTTCTATCTCGTGGTGTTGTTCCCGGACTTCTTCAGCACGCAGGACCCCGAGGCCACCGATGCCCGCCTGGCCTT
>DASSXJ010000257.1 GCA_035703895.1 bacterium
GCGTCCCGTCCCCATGAGCTCCACATCGACCACCTCGAGACCGCGTCTCGCCGCGATCGGCCCCGCCAGTCCCGCCACGTGCTCAGCAATCTCCTGGCGCCTCACCGATTTTGCCCCCACAAACATGCGCCCCAGCCTTTGCGCCTCCAAGAAACGAAAGAGTGGGTCAAGCACCCACTCCCCTCGAAAGCGTCAAGATTGGGGCACAAATCCGGATCAAATACCTTCTGAATTATACCATAGGCGCAAAAGAAATGACAATGCGCGATCAAGTTCTCCGTAGGGAGATGAGGGTCAGACCGGAGTTTCGACGGATAAACCTATCGGCGACCCGGGTAAAGGGGAGAACTAGGGATTCAGCGAGGGTGCTCCAGCGTGTCAGCGGCTCCCCCTCTTTTCGGTCCTTTCGGTTTAACCTTCCCATCAGGGTATTGCAGACCCGCTCAGAGATCCCCACGTCGAGGTAGGTGACCTGTCTGAGCACAAATCCTTCCCGTTCGCAGACCGAGCTGTAATCACTCGGCCGACGCGTGAACATCGAGTACGCCTCTGACGGTTCTCCAGTATCCTCGAAGAGGTACATCCATTCCCTCGTAACCCGGCAGACGTCTCTGAGCAGCGTGTGCATCATGGGACGAGGGTTGTGCTGGAGGACGGTCACGGTGAAGGTCACGTCAAACTCCCGGTCCTGGAAGGGAAGGGTGATCCCGTCTATGAGGACGCACTCCACCCCCGCATTCCGAGTGGCGAGTTCCACCATGGACGAGGAGATGTCACACCCGACCCTCCGAGATGGCAGTAAGGGGCCTAACGCTTTCAGATTCCCCCCAGGCCCACAGCCGATTTCGAGGACCGAGCGTTGGTGAATCGGCATCCGCAAGAGGAACCGAGAGACGAACTGCGCCCGCTGATAGCGGTAGAATGGGGTATCGTCTCCGGCGACCACGTTGCCGTTTCCTCGGGACTCGATTTCCTGAGCCACCCGAGACCAGTATGTGCGCGGATCGTATGCCATGGGTCCCCCTGCTTTAGAACAGCGTCCCGCGCGCCGCGTGCGCGAGACGCCCCGCGCGGATAGTGTACACCGGCTCCAAGAGCACCGCCGCCTGCTCGGTGCACCCCGCGGCGTCGCTGTGCTCGACGGGCGCCTCGCGGACCCTGAACACGGTCACGTCGGCGCAGGCTCCGGGCCGGAGCGTGCCAATCTCCGCGTCCCGTCCAAGCGCCTTGGCGGGTGCGAGCGTCGATGCCGCGATCACGTCGCGCAGAGACATCCCGAGGTGGAGAAACTTCGCCATCGTCGTCGCCATATCCCGGACAGGATGACGGAGGTTTTGAGTGTGCAGGTCGGTGCTGATCGAATGCAGGGGCAGCCTGCGTCCATGGCTCGCCGCGCCGTCTCGAACGAAAAACTCGACAGCCCGTGGCCGATGTCGAACAGCACGCCTCGGTCCGCCGCGGCCCGCGCCTCTGGAATCGGACGGCCGGTGCGGTCGAGGATGCCTCCGGGTCCTTTTCCGTGCCAGCAGTGGGTCACGATGTCCCCGGGACCCAACTGGTTCAACACCTCGCCGATCACGGGCGGGGCCAGGCCGAGATGGCACATCACGCGGGTTCCTGACAGCCGCGCCGCCTGCACCGCCAGCTTCACCGGCGTGATGTCCATCGGCCCGCAGTGGAGATAGCTCGCCAGGACCTTCACGCCGACGAGCTCTCCGCGATGCCGCTCGACCATCTCGATCGTCCGCTTCTGATCGAAGTACGTCCACGATCCGTGGACCGGGGACACGGTGAGGCCGGGGACGGAGACGTTCAGAAACGCGAGGACTTGTGTCGTCGCCCGCTGGATAATGTACGCCGAAAACGCCTCGTACGATGCGGCGCCGCAGGTGCCCGTGTCGACCACGGTGGTCACGCCTTTCGCCACGCCCGCGTCACCATCTGGATGGACGCTGCCGGGCGTGAGCCCGTACGCCACGTGGGCGTGCAGGTCGATCCACCCGGGGGAGACGACCAACCCGGTCGCGTCCACCACCTGCGCGGCCGCGCCGGCGATGGACCCCACCGCCCGGATGCGGCCCTGGCGAATCGCGAGATCCATAGGCCCATCCACGCCGCCTGCGGGATCGAGGACCCGGCCCCCCCGGATCAGGAGGTCGTCGCCTGCCGGCGCCGCGGCACTCACGGGTAGAGCCGATTGAGCAGGCGAGGGAACGCGATCGTCTCCCTCACGT
>DASSXJ010000258.1 GCA_035703895.1 bacterium
AGCCACAGCGCCCGGTGGGTATAGGTCACGCCCTTCGGGAGCCCGGTGGTGGCTGAGGAGAAGCACATGCCGGCAGGGTCCCACTCGTCGAGGTCCGGCCATTGCCGCATCGGGTCGGCCGCGGCGACGAGGGCCTCGTACAACGACACGTTGGCCAGCTTTGTCGGGGGGATCGAACTCCGATCGCTCATGACAATAACGCGCTCCACCGTCTTGAGGTCGGGAGCCACCGACTCGAGCAGCGGGAGCAGATCTTCGTCGACCAGGATCATCTTGTCGCCGGCGTGATTGATGATGTGCGAGAGGTGGGCGGGGGGGAGCCTCAGATTCAAGGTGTGGAGCACTGCCCCGATAGATGGAACACCAAAGTATGCCTCCAGGTGGCGGTGCTGGTTCCAGGCGAGCGTGGCCACACGGTCGCCTTTCTGGACGCCTAGGCCCACGAGCGCGGAGGCGAGCCTGCGGACACGCTGGCCGTATTCCCGGTAGGTGTAGCGGAAGATCCCCGACTCGGTCCTGGAGACGATCTCCTTGCGTGGAAAGATCTGCTCGGCCCGCTCCAGCATCGCCGGCAGGGTCAGCGCGTAACGCATCGTCGTCATGGTGTTCCCTCCTCGGATGCAAGTTGCGACATCGCATGCCTCGCCATGGATCTCAGAAGGCCTCGCTGCTGGACGGGACCGGGTTTGTGGTTGCCAGGGCGCATTCAATGGCCCGCTCCAGCGTCATGGCCCGGCCCTGCGCCCACGCTTTGTTGAACGCGGCCGCGCTCAGCCCGGCCCGCGTAGCCGTCACGCGTTTGTCGTGGTCGGCCTGGTCCACAAGAGATCGGTGATGGCCGATCGCTTCGGTCAACGCGTCCGCCGCACCGAACAGTGAGGCAGCACGCTCGTATTGTCGCCGGGCGCACGCCACCCTCGCCAGTCCGTCCAGGCACTCCTCTGTGATCCATCGATGGCCGATTTCCCTACTCAGCGTGAGACACTCGGCGAAGTACGCGCCCGCCTGCGTATCGTCGCCCTGCTGGAGTGTGTCCTTCCCCAGATTTCGTAGGTTGTACGTGATTGAGAACGCGTCTTCCGTTTCCCTGCCAAGAGCAAGGCTTTCCGTGTGCAATGTAATCGCACGGTCCAGGTCGCCGTGCACTTGCGCCACGATCCCCACCTGTGCCTGTGCCAGGCCGATCAGCCATTTGTCCCCGAGGGCGCGGGCAATGGCCAGGCCCTCCTCGAAGCGCGACGTCGCGCGCCCGTAGTCCGTTTCGCGCATCGCCGTGATCCCTAGCCATACGAGGAGACGGCCCATGTGCTGTCTATCGCCCACTTCACGACAGACGGCCAGGCCCTGTTTACCCAGTTCGGCCGCACGCTTGTAGTCGCTCTGGCGCCATGCGAAGAACGTCGCTCCGTGGATCGCCCGGGGCAAAGCGGCCGGGGGAGCATCCGCGCTTCGCGCCAGCGCGCTCTCGAGCCACCTACGCCCCTCCCGCCAGTGACCGCGGATGAACCAAAACCACGTCAACGCCCCCGCCAATCGCAGGATTGCCTCCGCGCCCGCGGGCTCGGCCTTGCTCCACTCCAGGGCAACTCGAAGGTTGTCGTGCTCCGTTTCAAGTCGGTCCAGCCACGTCCTCTGCTCAGGCCCGAAAAATTCTGGCTCAGCCCGTTCGGCGTGCTGGAGGAACCAGTCTCGATGCCGGATCGCCACTCCCGTGGCTTCCCCAGCCTCGGCCAGCCGGGTGCGTCCGTACTGGCGCACCGTCTCCAGCAGCCGGTACCGCGCTTCCCCTCCCTGGGTCTCGGCCACCACCAGCGATTTGTCGACCAACTGGGTGATCAGGTCCAGCACGTCCGCCGCTTCGACGCTCTCAGCGGCGCAGACGGCTTCCGCCGCCTCTAATGTCCACCCGCCGGCAAACACGGACAGTCTCCGCAGCACCCCCCGTTCCTGGTCGGACAGCAGGTCGTAACTCCAGTCCATCGCTGCCCGTAGGGTCTGTTGCCGCGGCAGGCCCGTTCGGCTCCCCCCGGTTAGGAGCCGGAAACTATCGTCGAGACGGACGGCAATCTGTTCAGCAGACAGCACCTTGATCCGCGCGGCCGCTAGTTCTATCGCCAGCGGAATACCATTCAGGCGCCGGCAGATCTGTGCTACTGCGTTCGCATTGCCGGCTGTCACGGCAAATGTCGGTTGGGTGGCGATCGCCCGCTCGACAAAAAGGCGCGCAGCTTCGCAGTGCGCCAGTTCCTCGGAACTGGGCGCACGCTGAGGGTCGGGCAATGAGAGCGAGGGCGTACGCCAGACTTTCTCCCCAGGAACGCTGAGCGGCTCACGGCTCGTGACCAACAATTTGAGGTGCGGGCACCCGCGGAGCAGGGCTTCGGCCAGCGTTGAACACGCCTTGAGCACGTGCTCGCAGTTGTCCAGGACGACGAGTAGTGACCTCGGGCGCAGATAATCTACGAGCGTCTCGGTCATCGCCCGGCCGGCGTACTCGCGCAAACCGAGAGCCGCCGCGACCGTTTGGAGAACGAGAGCCGGATCGGCCAGAGCGGCCAACTCGACCACCCACACCCCGTCTGCGAAAGCGTCGAGCGATTCGGAGGCCGCCTGCATCGCCAGCCGGGTTTTGCCTGCGCCGCCTGAGCCCGTCAGCGTGAGCAAGGAGGATGTCGCCAGGAGCCGCTTGATCTCGGCGATCTCCCTCTCGCGCCCGATGAAACTCGTCAGCTGTCGAGGAAGATTGTTCGGAAGAACGTCGAGAGATCTGAGCGCTGGGAACTCAGTCGGCAGGCCGGTCACCGCGATCTGAAATAGATGATGGGGTTGCGCGATGTCTCTGAGCCGGTGCTCGCCCAAGTCCTGCAAGCTCACGCCGTTCGGGAGATCGTTCGCGACCAGTTCCCGGGTCGCCTGAGAGAGAAGAACCTGGCCTCCGTGCCCCGCCGCGCAGATACGGGAGGCGCGATAGACGTCGAACCCGACGTACCCCGACTCAGCCCTTTG
>DASSXJ010000259.1 GCA_035703895.1 bacterium
TAGTCTCAGCGGACTACGCGCATCTATCTTATCGCGGGCGCGCAGCACAGGGGCGGGCCAGGCGGTAGTTTTCTCTCGAATCGATCCCACCTTCGAACAATTTCCGCGATCTGAGCGAACCTCACAGGAGCACCGCCACCCACCACGGGCTGAGCAGTGAACTCAACCGCGAGCACGACCTCTGCCAGACCACGAGCAAGGTAGCTTGGGCGACCGCGAAATATTCCTCGCGCCGTTGCCAATCCTACCCATAGGACGTCGCACGGCAGAGTCCAGCTCAGGGTAGCTTGTCGAAAAAGAGATAAACGGCGGCAATCCGGCCGTCCCGGGCAATGATGAAATCTGTCCCGGCGTTGGCTGGCGCCTCACCAGGGCGGCCCTCTACCCATTGGATCCGCCCGCTATTGCCCAATTCCTCGGGCGCGGCAATTGGCTGATATCGAAAGTCAGGGTGAGTAGCCTTGATCGCGCCCGCGACGCGATCGATCTCGTCGCGGCCACGGTAGACGCCCCTGGGCTCGTAGAACACGCAATCTTCGGTGAAGATCTCGTCGATGGCCGCGCGCCGACGCGCGGGGTCGTTTTCACCGAAGACGTCGTCAAGATTGCGGGTCAGCAAGGTCGAGGTGCTATAGGACATGGCTTGTCTCCTCTCGGCATCGAGTGCGGCTTGCGATATCTCGACCCGGAACGGCTCTGTATTAACTTCGGCGAGGACTGCGCATCGCCACACGGTGACTACTCAATTACATCCTCACTTCTCAGTACCAATCCCCCCCCAAATGTCGGATGGCTTCTGGATTGCCGAAGAGCCGTAGATGAGCGGGCGAAGGAGCGTATGGGCGCTTTCGCTCGCACCCTGACCGACTGTTCCAGGTAACGACTCAGGCCTGAGAATAATATTGAAACTCGATCGCATCGAGGATCCTGCGTCCTCATCATGAACTGGGAGAATGCTCGAAGCACCTGCTGCACGTCCTGGTCTTCAGGCACGCGCGGCAGGATCCGAGTGATTCGCATCGTCATGCCCCGCATAGGGGTCTCTGGAGCAGGCCGGCCTCGATGCACCATCTGAAGAAGGTCTTCAACGCTCGGAAATAATGGTGCACGCTGACCGGCTTCATAGTCTCGCGCAAACTGGTGAGATAGCGCTGGACGCCCAGAGAAGTCGCATCCCGAAGGTCATCGAGCTCGAGCGCCTGGGCCAACCGCTGGAGGGTCCAGGCGTACCCGGTTACGGTACGGGACGAGCAGTTGCTGACGCGCCGGCTGAGAAGAAAGGTCTCTAGGGCAGCCTGGAAGTCCGCTTCGGGGTGAGCATCTGCTTTTTGGGGCGTTTTTTGCGGTGCAAAATCGCTGGGAGCCTGGATTTTATTGGTTTGGAGCGGGAAACGGGACTCGAACCCGCGACCCTCTGCTTGGGAAGCAGATGCTCTACCAACTGAGCTATTCCCGCTCGTCTCACCACTATTTATTGCAAGACATATTATAGTTCCTGCAAAGCCCTCCGTCAAAAGGGTGGGGGGGGATATAGCCGGCCAGTCGAGAAGCCGCTACGCAGTGCCGATCTTCGCGGCCGGGGGTGCATGCATGAACGGGGAGCTTTCTGGGCAGGTCATCATCATCACGGGCGCGGGCCGTGGCATCGGGCGCGCGGTGGTCGGAGAGCTGGCGGCCGCGGGCGCGCGGCTCGTGCTGGTCGCGCGGACACGGGCGGACCTCGTACGCGCCGCGGAGGAGATCGGCGAGGACCGGGCGACAGTGGTTGCCGGCGACGTAACCGACGAGGCCACCGCGGCGGCCGCGGTCGCCCGCGCGCAGGAGTGGGGAGGCCGACTGGATGCCGTCGTGAACAACGCCGGGATCGGGTGGCGCGGGGTGACCCATGAGATGCCGGTCGACGCTTGGCGGCGGCTGATGGACGTCAATCTGACCGGAGTTTTTCTTTTTACTAGAGCCGCGCTGCGCGTGATGGTGGCCCAGCGGCGGGGCCACATTGTCAACATTGCCTCGGGGGCGGGACGCCTGGGGATGGCGGAGAGCGCGGCATATTCAGCCTCGAAGTTTGGCGTCATTGGGTTCACCGAGTCGGTCGGGCTCGAGGTCCGGCGGAGCGGCGTGAAGGTGAGCGTGGTCGAGCCCGGGTCGGTCCAGACCTCGTTCTCGGAGAGTACCGTGCGCCGGGACTGGGCGCTTCAGCCTGACGATGTTGCTCGAGTTGTCCGAGCCGTCCTGTCCACCGGGCCGAACGTCTGGATTAGGGAAGCGTTCGTCACGCCGCTGCAGGTCCCCAAGGCGTAAGCGGCGGGCGGCGCGATGTCGGCCCAGGCATAAACTCAGAACTCGTCTATCAGTGTCCTTTGATTTATTCTCTGCCGCCGAGGGTTCGGCTGAGGAAGTCGACCAGCATCCGGGCGATCGCCTCCTTCCCTTGGGCGACGCCGTCGACCGCGCCATTGGGCCGGACGAGGTAGCCGATATGCAGGCCGCGCTCGATGTCCCGGAGATCGTTGGCCACGACGAGATCCGCGCCGGTCTTGTCGGCCCAGGCCCGGGCGATCTCGATCAGCGCGTCTTTCCCCTTCCCAACCTCGAGCTTGAACCCCACGAATAGGGTTTTGGGCGCGAGCGTCTTGACCAGGGGAGCCGCCTTGGGTGTCGGGGTGAGGCGGATCACCCACTCTGATAGGTCGCTTGAAGTCTTCTCTTCCCGGATCTCGGCCGGCTCGAAGTCGAGCACCGCCATCGCGTGGATGACCGCGTCATAGCCGGTCGGAAGCTCTTTCCTGAACACCACGATGAGATCGTGTACCGTCTCGATGGGGAGGAGCCGCAGGTGGCTCCGCTGGCCGCCCCGGATTGTGGGGGTTTCGCTGACCCGACCGTAGACAAACGTGACGTCGGCGCCGGCCTGCACAACCGCCTCGGCGATGAGCGTCCCCAGCCTGCCGGTGGACTTGTTCGAAAGGAACCGCACCGCGTCGAGGGGTGCCCGGGTTGGCCCCGAGGTGATGAGGATCCGTCGTCCAGACAGGCTCATGGTGAGACAGCCGGCGTGGCAAATCCAGAAAGCGCGAGCGTGATCTCTTCCCGCACCCACGGATCTCGCTCGTGCGTCAGCCGGTGCTGCAGGCCCCGCTGCGCGTCGTCGCCGCCGATCCGGCCGAGCGCCCACGCAGCGTGGCCGCGCACCAAGGCGTCATCCCCGTCGTCGAGCGCGATCATCAGGTCCGGCACCGCCACCGGATCAGCGATGTTGCCCAGTGCGACGGCGACATTTCGGCGGAGGCCACTGCGCCTGGCGCGCTTGACCGGCGAGCCGCGGAACCGCTGCCGGAACTCCTCTTCGGTGATGTTTAAGAGAGGAAGCAGCGCGGGGCGGGCGCCGGTGCCGGCGCGCGCCGCAAACTCGGGGTGCCCTTCGGCCAGGGTCTTGGTGTTGTGCGGGCACACGACCTGACAGATGTCACACCCAAAGATGTGATCCCCGATCGCCGGGCGGAGCTCGAGCGGAATCGGGCCCCGGTGCTCGATCGTCAGGTACGAGATGCACCGGCGGGCATCCACCATATAGGGCGCGACGATCGCCCCTGTGGGGCAGGCGTCCAAGCAGAGGCGGCATCGGCCGCAGTCTCCATCGTCAGGGACGTCGGGGGTCATCGGCAGGTCGGTGAGGATCTCCCCCAGGAACACCCATGAGCCGTGCCCGCTGCGCGTGATGATCAGCGTGTTCTTCCCGTACCAGCCGAGCCCCGCGCGTCTGGCCGCGGCTCGGTCGATCACCGGGCCAGTGTCGACGTAGTAGCGGGCGACCCGGGCGCCTCGGCTCAGCAGATACCCGGCCAGCCGGCGTAGCCGTTGTTCCATGGCGGCATGGTAATCTTCGCCCTGCGCGTACCGGCTGATCCGGCCCCGTGCCTCCGCCGGCGCTGGCGCCGGTTCTTCCTCGCTCGGTGCGCCGTTGGTATGGCCCCCATAGTACAGACCGACCACAACGAGCGTGCGGGCGTCCTCCACAACAGCCTTCGGGTCGCCCGACCGCGGGGCGTTTCGGGCCATGTAATCCATTTCACCATGGTATCCGCGATCCACCCAATCGGCGAGAGCCCGGCCTTCGCGGACAAACGGCGCACTCGTAGTGATGCCGCAGAGATCGAACCCGGCGGCGGTCGCCTCGTGTTTGACATCCTGCGCAAGTTTCGCAAGGTCCATCGTGGCGCTCCCGGTCTGAGTATAACACTGCGCAGACGGGTCCCTCCTCACGCACCGATCGTCACGGCGACACTCGATCGCCAGAGGAGTTCGCTTAGCACGCTGGAACCTGTCGTGCCGTGGAATCTGCTCCCGCCTCGCTCAGCGTGTCCCACGTTGCCCGCTCGTTCGGTCGGCGTCACGTGCTCCGCGACGTGACATTCACCGCTCGCCGTGGCGAGTTGGTGGGAATCGCCGGAGAGAACGGGGCCGGAAAGACGACGCTGCTCCGGATCATGGCCGGGCTGCTGCCGCCGGACCGGGGTCGCGTCGACGTCCGCGGCCGCATCGGGTACTGTCCTCAAGACCCGCAGGTGCACTTCGGGCTCACCGTCGACCAAAATCTCGAATGGTTCCGCGCCGCGTACCGCCTCGAGCATCACATGCGCGCCGAGGCAATGCTGGATCGGCTGGCCGTCCGCCAGCACCGCCGGACGCTCGTCGGCGACTTGAGTGGAGGCACCAGGCAAAAGCTCAACCTGATCCTCGCGCTCATGCACGATCCCGAGGTGCTGCTCCTCGACGAGCCGTACCAAGGGTTCGACTGGGAGACGTATCTCCGGTTTTGGGACATCGCAGAGGAGTCCCGGGGCGCCGGCAGGGTCATCGTCATCATCTCGCACCTGGTCTTCGAGCGCACCCGGTTCGACACGCTGCTGCGCCTCCACGACGGGGTCCTCGAACCGGAGGCGATCCGGTGATCCGGCAGATCTGGATCGCCCTGCGGCTGACCCTCACCGAGCAGGCGCACAACCGGTTCGCGATGCTCCTCCTAGCCGTCTATCTCCCCGCATGGTACGGCGTCATCTACGGGCTCACGGATAATGCCTCGATTGGGTTCCAATTGCGCACGTTCCATGTCTTCGTGGCGACCAGCCAGCACCGGTTGGGACTGCTCACCGGGATGCTGAACGCGACCACGCTGATCATGGGGTTCGTGGCGCTGAGCGCGGTCCGGCGATCCGCGCTCGTCGATCAGCGGCTCGTCTTGTGCGGGTATTCGCGGAGCGCGTTGATCCTGGGCCGTCTGCTGGCGTTTGCGGGGGCATCGGCCGTGCTGTCCGTGTACGCGGTGGCCGTGCTGGCTGCGTTCACCCCGCCCCAGCACCCCGGTGTGGTCGTCGCCGGGACGTTCGGGGCCGTGCTCACGTATGCGGCGATCGGGGTGCTGGCTGGGGTCGTTGCCCGGGGCGATCTCGAGGGATTCTTTATCATCATCATGTTGAGCCTGGTGGATACGTTTATCCAAAACCCGATCGGCAACCCCGCGGCCAACCGCGCCGTCGTTGAGTACTTCCCCTCGTACCTGCCGATGCAGATCGTGGTCGGAGGAGCGATCGCCAACCACGTGGCCTGGTGGCAGTTCTGGGGCAGTCTCGCCTGGGCCGTGGTGTTGGGCATCCTGGGCGTGCTGGGGTTCTGGCTGCGCACCCGGATCGCCCGCGCACACGCGTGAAATGCCGTTATGATGTGCTGACGGGGAGCCGATCGGGGTCCTGAGCAGCCGTCCTAAAGTCGACGATCTGAAATGTCCCCAAGCGTGTGTTCGCGCTTGGATGCCATTCTACCGAGATCGGCGCGGCGAAATCGGGCGCGAGGCGCCCGCGCTCGATCCAGTAGCGCGCGTGAGGATCGTTGAAGATGGCCGCGCTTGCCTTGGCGACCAGCGTGAGTGGGGCTTCGATGACGTGCACCTCGTCCAGTTCTTTGAGGTCGCGGAGCGCTGCCACTAACCGATCCCGCACCGCCCCTTGCGGGATGGGACGCACGTTCACCAGGCCGATGTTGCGCCTCATCGGGCCGATGATCTTGACGTTCGCGAGTTCCGCGGCGAAGCGGGCCTCGCGCAGGACGCTCAGCACAACCTCGTTGGCCCGCGCCACCGCCCGCCCGTGGTACTCCGGCGCGACGAGCGGCTTCAAGAGATGTTTGAGTTTGCATCCTTCGCGTCCCGGGTTTTCCCCGATCCGCGGCGGGCGGACCCTCATCTCATCGGCGAGCGCGCGGATTTCGGGCTTCCCGAGGTCGAGCAGCGGTGCGTAGTAGCCGTTGCATACCTTGAGGCCGAGCTGGCCCCATGTGTCGCTCCGGTTGGCCCCGGTGAGGACCTGACGTCCGCCGGAGACGGCCTTGACCATCCCCAGCTTGATCTCGCGCGTGCAGCGATTGCACGCAGGGCCGGCCGCCTGCACGCGATGCTGCTTGAACTGTCCCAGCAGGCACCGTTGTTGCAGGCCCAGCGATTCTGCGACCTCGAGCACGATCTCGTTGCCCCGCTTGTAGGCGTACTCCCCCATATTGACCGTGACGAGCAGTACGTGATCGGCGCCGAGGGCGTCGCGGGCCAGGGCAGCGACGACGGTACTGTCGAGACCGCCGCTGAACGCCACAACGACCGGAGCGCCCTGCGTCGTCGCGCGGATGTCCTGATTGAGGGCCGTGCGGATGTCCACGCTTCCAGGGTATCCGATCCACGGGCCGTTGTCACCGGGCCCTCCGCACCGGTGTGGTGGGAGGCGACAGAGGAGAAGAAATGGTTTGAAGTGAACAGCGGGTCAGGGGACCCCGCCGGGGGCCCCGGGAGGTGGGAAATGGGAAGGCGCGTCGTGACCCTGCTGTTGGTGGCGGTCTTCGCCGTCGGACTGTGGCCGGGGGCGGTGACCGGTCAAGCCAAGATTGCGATGACGTTCTGGAGCTGGCGGGGGGAGGACAAGGCGTTTTACGAGAGCATGATCAAGAAGTTCGAGGGCCAGAACCCAGGGGTGTCCATCGAGTTTCAGACGTACAAGCCGACGGAGTACAACACCGTCCTGTCCGCGGCCATGCAGGCCGGCAAGGGCCCCGACATCGTCCACCTGCGCGCCTACGGTGCGCTCCAGCCGTTCGCGAGGCCGGAGTTTCTCGTGCCGCTCGAGGACAAGGTCCCAGAACTGAAGACGTTTGCCCGCCAGTGGCTTGACGGCGCCCGGAGCCGCGCCGACGGCAAAGTGTACGGCGTGCCGTTTGCCGTCCAGACGTTGGTCATCTTCTATAATAAGAAGCTTTTCAAGAGCGCGGGCGTGACGCCGCCCAAGACCTGGGACCAATTCCTCGCCGTCCTCAAGGCCCTCAAGGACAAGGGCGTGACGCCCCTGGCCAACGGAGGAAAAGAGGGGTGGACGCTTGAGATCGCGATGGGGGTACTGGGTCCCAACTTCTACGGCGGGTCGAACTTCTACGAGGCCGTCACGCGCGGGCAAACCACGTTCAAGAGTCCCCAGTTTACCTCCGCGCTCGCCAAGATGGGGGAGATCCGGCCGTACATGCCTCAGGGGTTCATGGGCGTCGCCTACACGGATATGCAGCAACTGTTCATCAACGAACAGGCGGCGATGTTCATCGGGGGCATCTGGGAGCTCGGCTACTTCAAGAGCCAGAACGCGTCCCTCGACATCGGCGTGATGCCGGGGCCGGTGGCGCGTGATGGGGACACGCCGTGGGTCAGCAGTTACGACGACGGCAACTACGGGGTGAACGCCAAGAGCCCGAACCAAGCGGTCGCGCTGAAGTTCATCCGGTTCACGGCCTCCCGGGAATGGGGGCAGGCGTTCACGGACCAGCTCAAGCAGATCTCCGCCGTCCCGGGGGTCGAGATTCACGATCCGCAACTCCAAGTGGTCCAGACCTGGATGCGGCATGCCACCCCGTACATCATGCTTGTCGGATTCCGGTGGAAGAACCCGACCGGCAGCGAGCTGATCCAAAACGATCTGCAGGGGCTGTTTTCCGGCAAGATGACACCGCAGCAGGTTGGCGAGGATCTGACGAAGGGTCTGGCCACCTGGTTTGAGCCCTTCAGGGGGCAATAGCGCGCACACCTCCGCGAGCGTGGGGGCCGGGGCGATGTCGTTCCCCGGCCCGCGCCGTTTCTCTTACCGTGTGAGTCAGGCGCTGTGGGTCGCGGCATGCCTCGCGCCCGCGCTCATCCTGTTCACCATCGTCGTCGCCTACCCAATCGCCGGCGCGATGGCGTACAGCCTCTTTCGCTGGGACGGGATCGTGCGAGGCGCCTTTAGTGGTCTCGCTAATTTTCAGCGGCTGCTCACGCAGTATCCCTACAGCGTGCGGATGCTGACCGCATTCTGGCACAACGTGTGGACCTTTGCGCTCACGATGGTGATTCAAAACGGGCTTGGCCTCCTGTTCGCGGTGCTCCTGGCAGGCCGGACGTGGGGGGCGCAAATCTACCGGGCGATCTTCTTCATGCCGGTGACCCTCTCGCTGGTGATCGTGGGGTTTCTGTGGCAGCTCTTTCTCAATCCGGTCTGGGGTATCGTCAACAAGTCTCTGGCGCTGCTCGGGCTCGGCGGGCTGGCCCGTCCCTGGCTGGGGGATGTGCATACAGCGCTCATTGCGATCACACTCGTGAACGCCTGGCGGTGGGTGGGGTTCCCCGCCATCGTCTTTCTTGCCGGCATTCAGGCGATCCCCGATGAATATCTGGAGGCGGCCCGTCTGGATGGCGCCGGTCCCGGCGCGATCTTCCGACGGGTGGTCCTGCCCCTGCTGGCCCCCCAGGTGAACATCATCGTCATCCTGACGTTCATTGGGGCCTTCAACTGGTTCGAGTTGCCTTACGTGATGCAGGGAGTGACCGGTGAGCCCAACCACGCGACCGACGTGCTCGGGCTCCTCTTTTATCGGTCCGCGTTCGGCGCGGTCGACACCGGCAACCCGGACGTCGGCATCGGATCATCGATCGCCGTGATCATGTTTACATTGATTCTCGTGGTCAGCAGCCTCGGCGCCATCTACCTGCGGCGGCGGGAGGTGGAGCTGTGATGCTGCCGGTCGGGCGGACGCGGTTCCTGCGCATGGGCGGCGCGGCCCTCGCCCAGACGGTCTTGCTCGTCAACACGCTCCTGGTGCTCCTCCCCATGGTCTTCATGGTGCTCTCGTCGTTCAAAACCACCAGAGAGATCTTCCAGCGGCCGTTCAGCCTTCCCCCCACCCTGGTATGGCAGAACTACTCGGCGGTCTGGCAGGCGGCGCACTTCAGCCTGTACTTTCGCAACAGCGTCATCGTCACGGCCGCGTCCATGGTGCTGATCCTGGCGACGAGCACCCTGGCCGCCTACGCGCTCGGCCGCTACCAGTTTCGCGGCAATGACCTGATCTACTTGTATTTCCTCACGGGGATCATGGTGCCGATCCGGCTGGCCATCATTCCCTTGTTCATCCTCATGCGGGACCTTCGTCTACTGGATACGTATTGGTCGTTGATCCTCGTGTACACGGCCTCGGGCCTTCCGAGCGCGATCTTCATCCTCACGGGCTTCTTCCGGACCCTGCCGAGGGATCTCGACAACGCGGCCCGCATCGACGGGGCGGGGGAGCTCAGCGTGCTCATGCGGGTGATGCTTCCCCTGGTCCGGCCGGCCCTGGCCATCGTCACCGTGTACAACATCATCCCCATCTGGAACGACTTTTTCTTCCCGCTCGTGTTCATCCACCAGGACCGTCTCAAGACGCTGCCGTTGGGACTGACGGTGTTCTTCGGTGAGTTCGCCACCAACTGGGCGCTGCTGTTCGCCGGCCTCACGCTGGCCGCCGCTCCCGTGATCGGGCTCTACATCTTGATGTCCCAGCAGTTCATCAAGGGGCTGACGGCCGGCGCGGTGAAAGGGTAGCTCACACCGGGGGCGAGAAGTCCGTGGCCGCGAGCAGGGACGTGCGGATGTGCTCGACGATGAACCCCTGCGCATGCGACTGATGCCGCGCCTTGTGCCAATCGGGATCCGCGGCGAAGGCGTTCCACCTCTTCTCCCGGTCTTCCCAGGAAGCGTATTTCGTGATGTAGATGAGGTCGTCCGATTCGCCGACCAGGGTGTCCCAGAAGCCGACGACCTCGATCCCGTGCTTCTTGAAGAGTCCCATCGTATGGTTCCGGAAGCGCGCCAGA
The DNA here is from genome assembly GCA_035703895.1 of bacterium. NCBI lineage: Bacteria > bacterium. Next base: position 10,193 of record DASSXJ010000259.1, read on the forward strand.
ACATCGCCCTTGCGACCCGGCATGCACTTGTAGATGCGGAGCTCGTACACCATCACCCCACCTCCTCGGACGGTTGCGCAACAGGTTCGCTGCCGTGTTGCCGCCGGCCTTGCAGGGAGGAGCGTTGCCGCCCCGGAAGCGGCTATGCTAGCATGA
>DASSXJ010000260.1 GCA_035703895.1 bacterium
CGCCTTCCCGACATCTTGATCTTCATGCGCGAATACCCCCTTGACATGGTGAGTCAGGATGGAGGCCTGCAATCTGAAAACCCGATAATTCTGCACGCCCTGGAGAAAGCGGCGAGCATGTAGGGATGCGAGGCCCGATGACCATCACCGGCATCGGGCCTCTCCCCGGAGAGTGCACTCAAGCACGAATAGCCGCTTCCTGAGCGGGAGAAGACTCGATTGTGGGAGGGCGGAACATGTTACTTGAGAATAAGAATGCCGTCATCTATGGAGCCGGAGGAGCAATCGGCAGCGCGGTCGCCCGCGCATTCGCCCGCGAGGGGGCGCGGGTGTTTCTCACCGGGCGCAGGCTCTCAACCGTCAATGTCGTCGTCGAGCAGATCTCTGGCGCGGGCGGAAAGGTCGAAGCGGATCAGGTCGACGCCCTCGACGAACAGGCCGTCGAGAAGCACATCGGCGCGGTCGTTAAGAAGGCCGGGAAACTCGACATCTCGTTCAACGCGATCGGGATTCCCGCGGCGGAGGTAGCTCGCCAGGGCATGCAGGGTGTCCCCTTCATCGAGCTCCCGTTGGAGGCGTTCTCTCTCCCGCTCACCACCTATCCGCGGGCTCACTTCGTGACCGCCAAGGCCGCGGCGCGGCACATGGTCGCGCGGCGATCCGGCGTGATCTTGATGCACACGCCGGAGCCGGCCCGTGTCGGCGTGCCACTTCTGGGGGGCATGGGCCCGGCATGGGCGGCGATGGAAGCGCTCTGTCGGAGCTTCTCCGCCGAGGTCGCGTCGTCCGGTGTCCGCGTCGTTTGCCTGCGCTCGACCGGACTCCCCGAGACCTCTACGATCGACATCGTCTTCGGCATTCACGCCAAGGTGCTGGGGATCACGCCGAAGCAGTTCCGAGAGTTGCTGGAAAGCAGGAGCCACACGCGGCGCTCGACCACGCTGGCGCAGTTGACGGACGCGGCGGTCCTCATGGCCTCCGATCTGGCCGATGGCATGACCGGAACTGTCGCTAACCTGACCGGCGGAGAAGTGGTCGATTAGGAAACATCGGGGCATCGTTTGACCAACAAGGCACAGACGCCGGCGCCACCGATTTCGCGAAGAATGAGCCGTATCCGCCTAAATGAGCCGTATCCGCCTAATGGAGGAACCGCATGAGGAAGACCGTGGTCGTCACGTACAAGACCAAACCCGAGGCAGCCGATGAAAACGAGCGTCTGGTCAAGAGGGTGTATGCCCAACTTGCCGCTGAGGCTCCGGTCGGATTTCACTACGCGACGTTCCGGCTAGGCGATGGCGTGAGCTTCCTCCACCTTGCGATTGTCGACGGTGGAGCCAGCCCGCTCTCGGACCTGTCGGCCTTTCAAGAGTTCCAGCGGAGTATCTCTGAGCGTTGCGTCGAGCCGCCAATGGTGCTCGAGTCAACCGTCGTTGGATCTTACCGCCTCCTCGAGACCATCGCGCCGCCCCCGACAACAACGACACGATGACCACGTCGACATTGACAAGGGATTCAACCGTCTTCGCTGAAGGAGAAAGGTCCTGAATGAACAGGTCCGCCGAAATGTCGGACCAGCCGACGCTCTTGGAGTCCGCCAAGAGGGGCGACCGGGAAGCCTTCGAGCGGCTCGCGGAGCCCTACCGGCGGGAGCTGCAACTCCATTGTTATCGCATGCTCGGCGCGTTCTACGACGCCGAGGATCTTGTTCAGGAAACGTTCCTCCGTGCTTGGCGTGGGGTCGGGGCGTTCCAGTTTCGGGGAGCGGGCTCGTTCCGGGGATGGCTCTATCGGATCGCCACCAACGCTTGCCTGAAGGCCCTCGCACGCCGGTCGAACGCGCAAAGAGTACTTCCCGAACGGCTCGGCCCACCATCGGACCGGATGCCGGAGGGCGAGCCGGCGACCGAGATCCCGTGGCTTGAGCCTTATCCGGACGCCACGCTGGAGGGCGTCCCCGACACCGCGCCTGGCCCGGATGCGCGGTATGAGATGCGCGAGGCCGTGCAGCTCGCGTTCATCGCCGCGATCCAGCATCTCCCGCCGCGGCAGCGGGCTGTCCTGCTCCTCCGCGACGTCCTGGGATGGTCGGCCGCGGAAACCAGCCGGCTGCTCGACGCATCGATTGCGTCGGTCAACAGCGCGCTGCAGCGCGCCCACGCCACGCTCGAGAAACGGGTCCCTGCGGGCCAACCCGCGGCGCAGGCGTTGCCGGATGACCGCCAGCGCGCCCTCCTCGAGCGCTACGTCCGCACGTGGGAAAATGCCGATCTCGATGGATTTGTCGCTTTACTACGAGAGGACGCGGTCTTCCGCATGCCGCCGCGACGAGAGTGGTACCGTGGCCGCGGAGCGATCCGGGTTTTCTTCGGTTGGGCATGGCAATGGTACGGAGGCTTTCGGCTCATTCCCACTGCTGCGAACGGACAGCCGGCATTCGCATTGTATAGCCGCAGCCCAACGTCTCTTGAGTGGGGGCCGCACTCGATCCATGTGCTCACTCTGCAGGACGACGCCATCGCGGCGCTAACGATGTTCCAAGCGCCTAAAGTCTTTGCCGCCTTTGGGCTCCCTGGTGTGCCGCCGGACGAAGCTGACATCACCCCGGCCGTTCCCCAAAAATGACCCCGGCGCCCGGAGACCGTTCCCGATATCTCGGCGCGGTGTCGGCGAAAAGTCTCCTCCGCCTGCAGTTCCGGATCGCGCACGCGCTCCTCGATGATGCGATCGACCGCCTCCCGCCCGAGGCGGTCCACCGGTGTCCGTCGGGCTCGGACGTCTCGCCTGGAATCCGCTACGCTCAGGCCGTGCTCTGCGAGGATCTGAGCGTCAATGGCGTGCTCGGACCGGGAAGGCCGCTTGCCCTTTCCACGTGGAACGGCCGGACCGGGCTGAGCGAGATCCCGCCGCTTGTTGGTGCGATTGATTGGCGCGCCTGGGCGCGTCGGGTGCGACTCAACCGGCACCACGTGCGGGCCTATGCTCGCGCCGTGTACGCGTCCACCGACGCTTATATCGCCACGCTCGCCAACGGCGCGCTCGACCTGACGCGCCTCGGTACGCCCGTGTGCTTGCTGAACGCGCTGTTGCTTAGCGTAGCGATGCGGCGTGGCGAAATCGCCAGCTACGGCCGACTTGTGACGGGGTGAGCATGTATGACCGCTCCCTATAGGGGGCTTGTCGCCAGGCTGTCCATCAAGGTCAACTCCAGTTGTCCTAAGACAACAAAAGCTTCGGGGAAACATCAGGGGC
>DASSXJ010000261.1 GCA_035703895.1 bacterium
CTGGGCGCGGGAATTGAAACCGAGCTTGTTGAGAATACTCTGAACGTGCCCCTCCGCCGTGCGCTCAGCGATTACCAGGCGCGACGCGATCGCGCGGTTGGACAGGCCCTGCGCGACTAACGCCACCACCTCCCGCTCGCGGGCCGTGAGCGGGTCCGGCGTTGTGCCCGATGCGGGTTCAGGAACTGCGGCGGCCGGCGCGAGGGCATCGTCGACGGCCTCGTCCAGCGTCATGTCGTGGCCACTCCTCCACGCCGAGGCGAATGCGTCATCACCCAACCGCGCCCGCACGGAGGCCGCCGTCTGCTCAAAATCCGCATGCTCGGCCGGCTCGAGGTGAATGCCCGCTGTTCTCAGCAGCGCATCCACGGCGCCGAGCAACCTTGCGACCCGCTTCGGCTGCATATCTGCCGTCCGCGCGGCCGCCAAGCCCGCCACGCCCATGAGTACGGCGGGCGTCCGCTTGAGATCCCGCGCCCGGATCAGGCTCTCCCGGAAGAGCGCCGCCGCTTCCTCTGGGGCGCCCTGGTGCAGCCGTACATAGGCGAGGTTGTGGAGGACGTGCACGAGGCCGCGAGGGTCGCCGGCCTTGCCGTAGAGTGTCATTGCCTGCTGCGTCAACACGGCTGCCCGCTCGTAGTCACCCCTGCTCCGTGCGATCTCGCCAAGGCAGTCGACCGAGTTGGCGACTCCCGCTTCGTCCCCCTCGGCCTGGAACAGGGCCACGCTGCGCTCCATCATTTCCGTGGCGCGGCCGTAGTCTCCGCGCGCCTGGACGACATGGGCCAGAAAGTGCAACGCTTGGGCGCTGCCTCGCCTATCGCCGTGCTGCTCGGACAGCGTCAGGCCTTCAGTGCACAGCGTCAACACGCGCTCATAGTCGCCCTGCCGATAGGCGAGGACTCCCGCGCCGTTGAGGGCCCGGGCCCGGAGCAACGACGAGGCCGCGCCCCCCTTTGCCAGCATCGCCTCTAACCACATGCGCCCCTCAGCATAATACGCGCGCCCTTCCCAGAATCTTGGAAGCGCCGCGGCCAGCCGCAGTCCCCTCTCTCCGCTGTCGGTCGACGCCCCGCACCACTCGAGAGCCGCCCGGAGGTTGTCATGTTCCGTGTCAAGCCGATCCAGCCAGATTTGCTGGTCGGGTCCGCGTAACTTCGGCTCAGCGCGTTCTACTAGGGCCAGGCACCAGTCCCGGTGCCGCGTGCGGGTCCGCACAGTCTCGCCCGACTCCTCCAGCCTCTCCCGGCTGTACTCCCGTACCGTCTCCAGCAGTCGGTACCGCGCCTCCAGGCCCTGTGTCTCGGCGACAGCGAGGGACTTGTTCACCAGCTGCGCCAGCAGATCGAACACCTCATGCGTCTCCGCGCCCTTCCCTGCACATACTGCCTCTGCCGCTTCCACGGTAAAACCTCCGGCAAACACCGAGAGCCGGCGGAGCACGACGCGTTCGTTCTCCGAGAGCAGATGGTAACTCCAGTCCATCGTGGCGCGCAGGGTCTGATGCCGCGACAGCGTTGTCCGGCCGCCCCCCGTCAGAAGCCGGAACCGGTCATCAAGGCGTAACGCGATCTGCTCGACCGTGAGCACCTTTGCGCGGGCCGCGGCCAGCTCGATCGCCAAGGGGATGCCGTCCAATCGAGTGACCACTTGGGCGACCGCCGAGGCGTTGTCGGGCGTCAGCGTAAACCCGGGGTGGATCAGGGCCGCCCGCTCGACGAACAAGCGCACCGCCTCATACCGTCGTAGATGTTCCGGAGGAGGAGGATTGCGGGGGTCTGGGAGCGAGAGCGACGGCACGATCCGTACGGTCTCTCCGGGGATATCCAAGGCTTCCCGGCTCGTCGCCAGGATCTTCAACGAGGGACAGGCAAGCAAGAGGCGCTCGGACAGTGTCGCGCAGGCCGCGAGCAGGTGCTCGCAGTTGTCGAGGACGAGCAGGAGGGTCTTGGCACGAAGAGCATCGACCAGCGTCTCCACCATCGGCCGGCCCGGTTGCTCGGGAACATCCAGCACCGAGGCGACCGTCTTCGGCACCAGGGCGGCGTCGGTCAGCGCGGCCAACTCCACAAACCACACCCCGTCGGGATGCCCGTCGAGCACGCTCACAGCAACGTGGAGCGCCAGTCGCGTCTTGCCGGCCCCGCCCGCTCCGGTCAGCGTCACGAGACGGGCCGTCGCGAGCAGACGCTTCACCTCCACAATCTCGCGCTCCCGCCCGATAAAACTCGTGAGGTGGCTCGGCAGGTTGTTGGGCAGTACATCCAAGGACCGCAGCGGAGGGAACCCAGTGAGCAACCCAGCGGCCACTACTTGGAACAGGTGGTGGGGCCCGGCGAGGTCTTTGAGCCGGTGCGCCCCGAGATCGCGCAGGCTCGCCCCCTCCGGCAACCTCTCGGCCGCGAGATCCCGCGTCGTTTGGGAGAGGAGGATCTGCCCTCCGTGCGCCGCGGCACAGATGCGGGCGGCACGATGCACGTCCATACCGACGTAACCGGACTCTGTGCCGAGCGCCTCGCCTGTGTGCAGGCCCATCCGCACCCTGACCGCGGCATTCTCAGGCCAGGGATGGCGGCTCATGGCCCGCTGCGCCGCCACCGCCGCCGACAGCGCATCTCGCGCGCGAGGGAAGGCGATAAAGAATGCGTCCCCCTGCGTGTCGACTTCACGCCCGCCCCACTCCTGGATCGCGGCGCGGATCAGTGAGCGATATGCCCCCAGGATCTCCACATAGCGGTCACCCGTCTCCTGCAAGAGACGGGTCGAGCCCTCGATGTCGGTGAAGAGAAAGGTGACCGTCCCTGTCGGAAGATGAGCCATGCACGGCCTCCCAGCCGCTCGTCACCCGGCGACGTTCGGCGGCAATGAAGGAGCCTCCTGGAGCGCAAGGGACCGCGGCTCTTGCCGGGCTAGACGGTCTCGATATCGATGAGGGCGTGCTCGGAGAAGATCCGCAGGTAACGGCGCATGAAGGCCTCGAGCGGACCGGGGCGGCTGATCCAGGACGCCATCTCGCCGAGGAGGCGCCAAGGAAGGACGAGCACCCCGCGCGTGGCCCAGAGCAAGGCGCGGTACCGCCGTTGCTGACGCACGACGAGCGCCCGATAGCGACCCTGGGCCTCGTCAAGGCTGAGGCGCCCGTCCAGGACCATCCGGATCAGCCGGCCGCTCGCCCGGCCCGCCCACACCGCCGTCCTGATCCCCTCGCCGGTCAGCGGCAGACACTGGCCGCCGGCATCACCCACGATGAACACGCCATCCAGGATTGGGGGGCGCAGATCGGCGCCCAGAAAGCCCCCGTGGAGCGGGCCCCGGGGCATGCCGAGCCGATTCAGGAGCGCCTCGAGACCGGCCTGCAGTTTCGTCCTCCCGCGGTAGCTGAGCAGCCCGATCCGTGTGACGCCGCCCGCGGGGAACGCCCAGGCATACCCATCGCGAACGATCTCGGGCCCGAAGTAGAAATGGAGCCCATGAGGAAATCCCGAGGCGACCTCGGCCTCGAGCCCAAAGTAGTGCGGGGCAGGCCGGCCGGCTTTGGCGAGCACGGCCCGCCAGCCGGTGCAGTCGACCAGAATTCGGCTCTGGATCTCTCCCGACGACGTCACGACGGTCGACCCGCGTCGGTCGAGCACGGACGCGCGAACCACCCCGGCATCCGTGCCCGCCAGGGCATCGATGCAACAGCGGCGGTAATCGAAGGTACAGAAGGGCTCGGGAAGCGCCCACCGGATGTCACGCCCGGGCATATGCAAGATTACCGCGTCGTGGCGCTCCTGAATCGCATTCCGCGCGCCGAGTGATGCGATTACGCCTTCTGGCGCGCCGCACGCGGAGGTCTGTCCGTCCCCGACCGGGACAGGATCCACGAGCACGGCGTGGGCGCCGACCTCTCGAGCCACGGCAAGTCCGGCGAACGACGCCCCTGCGATGACGACCTCGGCATGCGGGGGCGCAGGGCCACTATCGTTCAGGAGCATCGAGGCGGGACCGGCCGCCCTGTTATTCCTCCCAGACATTGCCCTCGCCAAACATTTGCTCGAGTTCCTGGTGATGCCCTTCGGCGTCGCGCAGGCGAACGCGGGCGGGGACGATGTGCTCCTCGCCCCGGTCCGTGACGACGTGCACGCACACCTGCCGCTCCCCCGGATGGTCGAGCAGGTACCGCTCGAGTTGGTCAATCTCCTCGCGGGTCGTCACCCGGATCCGGAGCGGGGGGCGGGCGGTACCATCGGAGGCCCCGTTGCCGTTCCCGGCATGCCTGGGCGCGGCCATGCCCTGGTCCTGGGCGTCGCCGTTCGAAGCGACCGGGTCCGGAGAGGGCGGCAGCGGGAGCACTTCCTCGCACAAGAATTTGGCGTCCTGCTCCTGGATATCTACCTTGCCGCGCAGGAGGACCACCGCGTCGCGCTTCAGCGCAAACCCCTGCTGCTCGTACACCCGGGGGAACACGACCACCTCGACGCTCCCGGTCAGGTCTTCGAGCGTCAGGAACGCCATCGAGGATCCCGAGCGTGTGATCGTGCGCTTCACGCTGCTCACCAGCCCGCCGACCACCGCCTCCTTCCGATCGGGGAGGTCCGGCAGGTGGGCGAGTTGCACCGTCACGCGCTGCGCGAGCACGGGCTGCCACCGATGCAGCGGATGATCGGAGATGTAGAGCCCGAGCATCTCCTTCTCCATGGTGAGCAACTCTTCGCGGCTGAATTCGTCCCCCGCCGCGTCCGGAGGTGGGGCCGGGGCTCCCGCGTCGCCGCCGAGGTCGAACAGGCCGGTCTGGCCCTGGGCCCGCACCCGCTGCGCCCGCTGGGCATGCTCCATGGTCTCATCGAGGGTCTGCAGCATCTTGGCGCGGGCCTCCCCAAGCGAGTCCAGCGCCCCGGCCTTGACCAGGCTGGCGACCACCCGCTGATTAACTTGCCGGGTGTCCACCCGTGTGCAGAAATCCGCGAGGCTCACAAACGGGCCGCCCGAGGCCCGGGCGGCGATCATCGAGTCGACGGCGGTGACCCCCACGTTGCGCACCGCGGCCAGCCCGAAGCGGATCGCGTCTCCCTCGACGGTGAACGACGCCGCGCTCCGATTGGCATCGGGAGGGAGGATCTTGATCCCCATGCGATGGCATTCCGCTACGGATTGCGCCACCTTTTCGGCGTTGCCGGCGTCGCTCGTCATCACCGCCGTCATATACTCCGCCGGGAAATGCGCCTTCAGATAGGCTGTGTAATACGCGATCAAACCGTAGCAGGCGGCGTGCGCCCGGTTGAACCCATATCGAGCAAACGGCTCGAACTGCTCGAAGATCTGATCGACGAT
>DASSXJ010000262.1 GCA_035703895.1 bacterium
GCGGCCGGAAGCATCGGGGTTTCCCGATGCTTCCGGATGATGATCATCATCACGGCCATGCAGAGCGTCATGCCGAGGGCGAGCAGATCACCGAAGAGGTGCCCTGCCGTGACGGCACCGCCGACCATCACCACCACGCCGGACAGCGCCGCCGTGCTGGCGGCCAGTGTCGTCCAGCTCTCGCGCTCGCCGATCCAAAGCCAAGTGAGCGCTGCCGTGATAAAGGGGGCCGTTGCAAGAATTATCGTGACATCGGCCACCGACGTGCGGCGGAATGCGTTGATGAAGAAGATCGTCGCGAGCGTAGAGAGGGCGGCGGCGAGCAGGCCGGGTCCTCCGACGGCCCGTGCTCCCGCCAGGGTGGCTCTACGGTTTTGCCACACGATGAAGCCCGCGATGAACAGACCGGCAAAGATCCCTCGCCAGAACAACACGGTCCACACGTCCAGGTGGATCAGGCGTGTAAAAAAGCCGGCGGTGCTATAGGCGATCGCCGACGCGGTCGTCAGCAGAATGCCCAGCCCATGCTTCTCCCGCTCGTCTGTGACCGCGTTCAGCCCCATGGTGCCTCCAATCGCAACGCCTTCCGCGGCGCGTGAACTTCTGCTATGCGTGTAAGTTCGAGCTTGGGTCCACCTTCCTGCCGAACGCCTCATCTGTCGGATGGTGAGGGAGGAAGTAGGGTGCGTGTAGTGAAGGAGCGGTCATGGAGCATCGGGTACTCGGAAAGACGGGACTCCGCGTGTCCGCACTCGGATTCGGGGCGGGCGCAGTGGGGGGGCTGTTCGTACGGGGGAACCACGCCGCCCAGACAAGAACGGTCGCCCGAGCACTCGAGGCAGGCGTTTCCTACTTCGATACCGCGCCGAGCTACGGCCAGGGGCGCTCGGAAGAGAACCTGGGGCGGGTCTTGAGCGAGCTGGATGCCTGGGATCACGTCGCGGTGGGCACGAAAGTCCGGCTTCAACCCGCCGACCTTTCCGACCCCATCGCAGCTGTTCAGCGCTCGTGCGAGGAGAGCCTGCATCGGTTGGGGCGAGACGCCATTGACCTGTTGCAGCTTCACAACCCCGTCGTCGCCGGCGGCACCGAGAGCGAGCCCGGCATCGGCAGCAGCCGGCCCCTTCCACTCGCGACCACGAGCAGCCTCGTGGCCGAAGGCATGCAGCGGGTCGTAGCGCGAGGGCTGGTCCGGCACGTCGGGATCACCGGTCTCGGAGATACCTCGGCGCTCCACGCCGTCGTCGCAACGGGCCAGTTCGCGACCGTCCAGACATACTTCAACGCGGTGAATCCAAGCGCGGCCTTCCCGGGCGCGAGCGGCGGCGCGCAAGACTTCGCAGGACTCGTCGGCGCGGCCTCCGCTGCGGGCATGGGGGCAATCGCGATCAGGGTGATGGCCGCCGGAGCGCTGATGGCACGCCCGCACCGGCATCCAAACGCGGGCGATCCCGGGCCGCTTCTGCTTCGAGGCGCTGAATACGAGCGTGATCTCGAACGGGCTCAGTCGATCCAAGGGATCGCGGCGGAATTCGGATACGACGCCCCGCTGGAACTGGCGTTGCGCTTCGCTCTTACCACACCGGGCATCTCAACCGTCCTGGTAGGCTTCTCGGATCTGCGACAATTGGACGACGCGCTCCGATGGACCGGGCGAGGGCCCCTTCCGGGCGACGTGATGCAGCGCGTCGTGGAACTGGCGCGGGGAACCGTCCGAGCCCCGCATCTAGATCCGTGAGGCCTCCTGCGTCAGCACGCCCCGCCCGAGGGAAAAGTCGCGGCCGTATGGTTTCTGGCGCAGCGCCGCCATCAACCGCGCGAACTCTGCATGCGTGAGGTCGCCCTCCTCATATCGGTGCCACACACTCAGTTCCGGCAACGCAATGGACTCTCTCTCGGCATCTCGCCGCGCGGCCACGCACAGCGCGACCGCCAGGGGAACGAACATTGCCACCCAAAGGCCAAGAACCGCCAGGGCCATCCACGGCCATCCAGGACCGAACAGGTTGGGCCACATCCTCTGCGCCTCCCTTTGATAGCGGCACGATCACGATCCCGCCGGCGGTGCCGGACCACCCGCCTGTGTGACTAGAATACGATCAGGCACCCGGTGATGCAGTGACGCCAGTCACACTCGAGCCTCGGTAGGACGGCGACGCGCCAACCCCGAACACACCGGCTGCAACGACCGCCGGCTGGCTGCGGCCAAAGCGGGGGGCCGCCGGCGACGAGGGGAGGGTGCGTCATGGAGACGCCTCTGACACCGCTCGAGTTCGCCCGCCGGTCTCGCAGCTTGTATCGCGAGCGTGAGGCGGTCGTCGACGGTGACCTGCGGCTCACCTATGAAGAGTTCTTTCAGCGCTGCGATCGATGGTCGAGCCAGTTACAGCGCCTCGGCGTGCGGCCGGGCGACCGGATCGCCTACATCGCCCCGAACACCCACGGCCTGCTGGAGGCGTTCTACGCCGTCCCCCAGATTGGGGCAGTGCTCGTGCCGATCAACTACCGGCTCACACCAGATGACTTCGCGTATATCATCAACCACAGCGGCTCTCAAGTCGTGTGCGCCGCGGCCGAGCATCTCGAGGCCGTTGACAGCATCCGCAAATCCCTCCCCAACGTTCGGCTTTACGCCGCGCTGGACGGAGCACACGAGGGCTGGCTCGATTACGAGGGGCTGCTCGAGCGGTCGACCGGGCGGTTCGACCGGCCGGAGGTCGCGGAGACCGACCTCCTGACGATCAACTACACGAGCGGCACGACGGCCCGGCCCAAGGGTGTCATGATCACCCACCGCAATGCCTCCATTAACATCGTCGGTACCCTGATCCACGTCAAGATGACGCCGGCCGAGCGCTACCTGTGGACGCTGCCGATGTTCCACGCGAACGGCTGGACCTTTGTCTGGATCGTGACCGCGGTGGGGGGGACGCATCTCTGCCTGCGGCGCGTCGAGCCGGACCAGGTGTTCGCGCAGTGCGGGGACGAGGACGTCACGATGATGTGCGCCGCGCCTACGATCCTGATCCGGCTCGCGAACGCCCCCGCCGGGCTCCGGCGAGCCGTTCGGCCGGGGATCCGCGTCGTCACCGCGGGCGCGCCGCCGGCTGCGGCGACGATCGGTCGGATCGAGGGCGACTTTGGGTGGGAGATCATCCACGTGTACGGCCTGACGGAGACGTC